>JBMLPO010000371.1:0-26608 GCA_049242065.1 Bacteroidia bacterium | reverse complement strand
ATTTATTCCTATTTGTTTTGAGATTTCCATTGCAATAAATTCCCAGGCACCAATATCTACATCATCCTTTTTGCTAGGGAATTTAGCAATCCATAAATTTCCTGAAGGGTCCTTTACACTTGCTTTAGGCCTTGCCCCACCTAGTGAAGAACCAGGAGCCATTAGCATATTTAACCAATGAAGAGAATTTTCATCATCAACTTCATCTTCTAATTTAAGAGAGGCATATTCTAATTCTCTTAAAGTTGTAAATGGTGGGGCTGCTAATTCCCTGTTTGAATTGAGGAAATCTTTTTGTGGGTCTAATTTAAATCTTAAACCGCCCATTCTATTTTCATCAAAAACACCTAACAAAAAATCTGATTCATTAAGTATCAAAGGTTTCCTTTCTTCTCTCTTTGCTATTAATGTTTCTTTCCTTTTCATCAATAACCTACCCCATCTGTCGGGTGATGAATCTAAGAAAATACCAAAATTTGATTTTACACCGCTGTTATATTGCAGACCTTCAAAATACTGGAGCTGAGGATCAAGGATAAAATTACTGCTTTCTTTCAGCCAATTTTTATCATACTGAAATGAAAAAACTTCTTTTCCTCTAATTATATCCGAAGATAAAATCCCCAATAAGGAAGACTCTTCTTCACTATTCCAATTGGCGTAAACAAATATGTTCTTATTCATTTTTAAAAAATTGAAATATAATTAGCAAGTAAGATTAGTTCTTTTGATCTTTTATTTTTTGCGGTGCCCTCTTCTTTGGCAAAATCCCAATATCCTGCAATTTCCTACCGAGTTCATCATCTGCTGCTAATTTTAAAAAATCCTTTTCTAAACCCAGAACAAATAAAACTTGAAAATAAGCACCCATTGTAACAGAAGGTGTACCTTTTTCAATAAGCCACAAAGTACTTCTGGATATTCCTGCTCTTTCAGCTACTTGTTCAGTTGAAAGTTTCCTCCTTAAACGAGCTAGCCTTATTTGCTCACCTAAAAGATTTAATATTCTTATTCCATTAGGAAATATGACTACTTTTTCCTTCATAATGTTTGATATTCTAAACAAATATATACATTTTGTTTGCTTTTTAAAACATTATTAAAGTTAAAACAGACCATTCTTCAACATTCATTTCACAAAAAAGGGCCTGCAAATTTCTCTGCAAGCCCCTTTTTCTGAAATGAAATTCGATTAGTTTTTCATCAACAAAACCTTCTCATAAGACTTATTGCTGTTTACTATTATTTGGTATATTCCACTTGGCCAAGCTGCAGCATTCAGCTCAATTGAATTTGATTTACCTGCAGTTTGTTGGTACATGATTTTACCTTGCATATCATAAACTGTTAAATCATCATATCCACTTAAATCTGATAACAATTCAACTCTAAACCTATCTTGGGTTGGATTTGGAAACACCTTTAATCCTTTGCTGTTTAATAAACTGTTCTCTATTCCTAAAACCATTGTGCCTTCAACAAATGAATTAGCTAATGCTTCATTCAAATCAAATGTAGCACCATTGTCTATTCTTCCTTGAGGGTCGATTAACAATCCTGCTACATGTAAATGCTCCATTTTCCAAGTTGGATCTATACTCACTGAGTAGTTATGTGTGAAAGAATCGTTCTGGTTAATGGTTGCTGGGAAGGAATTATTCAAACCTCCAAAATTGGGATAAATCAATCTACCAACATGCCTATAAATCATTTGCGCTGCAGGCACTGGATTGGGTAATTTCTCATATCCACCCATTTCACCATTCCTGTTTGCAGAATAGGCATTCGATTGATCCCAACCATCACCTGAACCGGTAACGCTGTCTTCAATCAAAACAAAAGCAATTTTATATGCTCCTGTAATGTTCTGATTAAACTTAGTAGTTAAACTAACTTTTAATTCTTTGGTACTGCTATTATAAGTGGCAGCAGCTTTGATTCCACCCTTAGGCGCAACTGTAATCCTATTTAGGAAATCGGCTTCAACAGCTGAAGGGTCTATATCTGCTCCTCTATCAACCAATAAACTTGGATAACCACTGATTAAAGTTCCTAAGCCTTTGTCATAATTCCAATTAGCCATTGGGTCGTTGTTGTGTACAGCAATACCCAAAAACAATTTCCCATATTTATCATCCATTTTTTGGAGATAAACCGCACCTCTCGGGCACCATTGACACCAAGTACCTGTTCCTTCTTCTGCAACTACCACTTTTCCTTTTGCTGGCACAACAGGATTTTCTATCAAAGTTTTGCTATTGTCATTGGCATCATCATCAATTGCCGAATTTACTTTCACCACATTTGCAATAAAAGTATTGGTGCCTTCTGTGAGTGTAACTTCATTATCTAATACAATCGTTTGGGTTGCCAATGAACTTAAGTTCAAACCAGTGATGGTTTTGTTTTGTGTGTTTCCATTGTGACTCAAACTTAGCTCTGCACTAGTAATTGCAGCTGTTCCTAAATTTCTAATTTCAAGTGATGGCTTTACAGATTTACCAGCCAACAATCCGCTTACTCCGCTGATCAATGTCAATGATGCATTGTTAGTTGGTAAGGTGTAAGGGGAATAGGTATAACTTACATCATCAATATAGTAGGAACTTCCATTGGTTGGATAGATATCAATACTAGCAACTTGGCGGTAGCTATTTTGAAAATTTCCTTTTGAAATATCATTGATTAAGATCTCCCAATTGTTTTGATTCAAATTAATTTTCACTTCTAATTTAAACCATTCGTTTTGAGGATAAGTACCTTTTAGCAAACTACCTGATAAGGTATTAACAAAATTAAAGCTGCCATCTTCAGCAAAGTTTAAATCTAAGCTCCAGCCTTTACCTAAAGTTGTTTGTTCTTGAAAATTGAAATATGCCTTTTTGTTGGCATCTACAAACATCCACATAGAGAGGTTTAAGTTGCCTGTATTGTAATTCCCACCAAATGGCAGCACAATATCTGCGGGACCACCATTTGTTGCAGTAGATGAAAAGTACAGTGAATTACTTCCACTTTTTGCCTTGGTATTGCTGATTTTGATATCATCGGCACCACCGGGAGTACCGGCCCAAGTCTTCCAAGAAATATTACTGGTTCCTAAATAATTTCCAGCAGTATAGCTATCGAAATTATCTGAAAAAGTTTGTGCTCCGGCAGGGATAAGGAAGCAGGAAGCAAGCAGGGATAAAAAGTAGTTTTTTGTCATATTCAAGGGTTAAGTTCAATCAAATATAACAAAAATGTCCAAACTATCTAACTGATAATTTGCGCATTAAATAGACTTATTTATCCTGATTGGAAACGAATCTTGTTTGAACATAATTCAACAATTGACTCAGTTCATCATCTGTTAAAACAGTGTTTCCTGGCATGGCTAAATTGTATTGAATGCCATTTACAGTGATTACTCCTTTTTGTCCATGGCGTATAATCCCTGCAATTGAATCAGGGTATTTTTTTAAAAAATCTGAATTCTTTAAAGGAGGAATTAATCTTGCCAATCCTTCTCCTTCAGCACCATGACAATTTTCGCAATGCTTTGAATACATCTCATAACCTGTTGCAAGACTTCTCATATTTTCTGGCACTTGTTGCTCACCACATGCAACTAGAACTAGAGCAAATAGACCTACTATGATTTTACTCTTTTTCATTCATCAGTATTTCTATGTCTTGAATTAAAAGCTTTGTTTCATTGGCATTGGTACCATCATAAATACCTCTGATTCGTTTTTGTTTGTCGACCAAAATCAAACCACCACTGTGCACAAAACCACCGGGTTCTGTTGAATCGGCCATAGCTGTTGAATAATACCCATGCTCTGCTAGCTCATAGGTTTTTTCTCTGTCACCACGTAAAAAATGCCATTGTTTTGCATCTGCTCCTAAGCGTTCTGCATAGTCCTTTAGAACAGCAATACTATCATGTTCAGGATCGATGGTATGTGATAGAATTAAAAAGTTTGAATTGGTTTTATATGTCGCATAAACATCCAACAAATTCTTTTTCATACGTGGGCAGATGGTGGGACAAGTAACAAAGAAAAAATCGGCTACATAAATTTTATTTTTTATTGTTTCTTGGTTCACCTTTATTCCCTCTTGATTAATGAACTCAAAATCAGGAATAGTTGGGTAAATACTATCAAGCACTTCTTTGCCATCCACCATGGTAACTTTGGCAATTTTATAACCTAAAATAGGAAGCTTTTTTTCTGTGCATGATTGAATCAAAAACAAAACAAAAAGAAGTCCTAAAATTTTATTTCTCATGTAATAATTTTTTTGCGTTTGCAATACTAGTATCTGTGAGTGATTTTACCTTTAGTATTTTTTGGTATTCACTTTGTAAATAGTCCAAAGCTGTGTCGGCATGCATGTTGGGCTCTTTGTAATTTCTCATCCAATTCATCATTTCTTGGTCGGCTGCGTACAATTGTGAAGAAACTTTTTGGTATATATCTTTATCATTTTTTGAAGGCAGGCTGTCCATTTTATCGTTGATTCTGCGTTTTAATTTGAGTAACAGCGAAGAAAACTTCATGGCTTCATCATGGGTATTCATTACTTGCTCACTCATTCTTTTTGCTTGCTCCTCTTTTGCTCCCGAACCTTGCTGATTCGGACCGGAGCAAGCGGCAAGTATTAAAAGTATACTTGCCGCTACACTCAAAATCCTTTTCATCTTAGTGTTGTTCGTTTTCTTTTTTACAAAGACCCACTATCTGATGAAACACATCATGTAATGCCGATAAAGCTGCAGTGATGTCTTTATCACTTGCTTTGTTAGCAATCATTTTGTGTAATTTTTTGGTGTCTGTTTTTAATTGTTCAACAGCTTTTACAATGGCATCAGTTTTGTATTCCAAAGGAATTTTTGAATCTGCCAATTGGATTGCTTTATCCATCATCTCCTTACTTCTTTCTTTGATGGGTTGAAGATTTCCTTCTTCACTTGGATGGAAGGTTTGAGACATGATGCTATGGAAACTTTTTAATTCAGGCCATTTGTCCATGATACTCTGCGCTTGAACAAACTGGAAACTGATGATACTTATTGCGATTAAAATTAGTTTTTTCATTTTTATATTGTTTACACCCAGAACCTGTATTAGATTTTCTGTTACGAATTCCAATTCATAATCTGGGTTTGAATTACTCCGAGAATAAACCTTAGGCAATGCCTTAGAGGATTCCGATATCGGAAATACGGAATTTGAAAACGATTATTAATTAAAATAGAAGGGTGCTTTGGTAAACAATTTTAAGCGCGTGGCGGTTGAAAGACAGCAGATGATTCGCCTATAGGTAAGAATGCATCAGGCAGAAGACTTGGCTCAAATTGGAATGAATACAAAGGTGATAAAACATTTGAGGATTGCATGGAAACAAACCAAGTGGGTGTTTCATGTTGTTTTAAACCACAAGGAATCTTCTTTTCACAGTCGTTGGCCTTTTTGATTTCTTTAGCTAAGTAACAACAACCCTTACATTTTTTTTCGGGTTTGTCTTTGTTGATACAAAACAACTCAGTAATTTTTTCTCTGTTGATTTGAAAGGCAGCCACAATCATAAGCCTATCAAGACTTTGAGCCATTACTGCCAACAATACCACAACAAGAAAAATTTTCTTCATGAGATGCAAAGCTACATGCAAAATTGGAGATAACAAGTAATTGATTTGAAGCCAAAGAAAGCTTGCTTATTTTGCGACGAAATGAAAGCAGTTACACATTTTAAAAATATTGATGCGCTGAGGTTTTTTGCCTTTGCAAAAGTGTATTTGCTCCATATACCTATTGTGAGTTCCATGTGGTGGTTTCAACAAATTAAAACAGGGGGTGGAATAGGTGTAATGTTCTTTTTTGTACTGAGTGGATTCCTCATTAGTTGGTTGTTGTTAAATGAGAAAATAGCGAAAGGACAAATCAATGCCAAACGATTTATGATGAGAAGAATCTTGCGCATATGGCCTGTTTATTTTTTGGTATTGAGTTTTGTTTACTTCATGCCTGTAAACCTTTTAGAAAATTGGGGTCTCAGGGTAATTGGTGGTTATGAACCCAACTGGACTTACTCCTGGAGTTTTCTAGAAAACTATAACATGTTATTGAAAGATCAGTTTCCTATTACCACACCACTCTCTGTATTTTGGTCATTGTGCATTGAAGAACATTTTTACATCGTTTGGTTAATTGTGATGAGTTTATTGCCCATGCGGTATATTAAATATTTTCTGATGAGTTGTTTTCCCATCTCTATTTTGATGAGGTGGATGGAGCCCCTAATCTGGCAAAACAGTTTGATGTACACCAACGATTTACTTACCAATCTAGATTTATTTGCAGCAGGCGGATTAGCTGCTTATGTCTTTACAATGAAGGAAGAGGCATATGAAAAATTCATGAGCAAAATACCAAAATTCATGCAATTGCTGTTCGTATTGTTTGTTTTAATATTGGTTTTCTTACATCGTTACCTATTGCCTGAAATTGCGTATAGTAAGATCAACCTCATTAGAAGTTGCGTATATGGAATTGCTTTTGCGTTGTTGATTTTAATGATGGTATCGAAACACAGTTTGATACATTTTTCAGAAAAACACCTGTTTTCAAAATTGGGTCAGTTGAGTTACGGATTATATGTTTACCACCTCATCTTCATACATGCAATGATGAGGTATTGTGAAGAACACCACATCAATTTAAATGAAACATTGAATATCACAGTATTTGTCTTGCTAAATTTGATATTGAGTATTGGACTCAGTTATCTAAGTAAAAAGTATTTTGAAGATTGGTTTTTGGGATGGAAGAGGTATTTTAATCCTTAAAAAGTTTAAAGAATTCTTCCCTGGATAATCCAAGATTCCTTAGTGCATTACGAATTATGAATTCAGGAATTGGATCTATATGAGTTTGAATTGTTATTGGCCGGTTTAAATCAATTCTTGTGTAGTGTTTATGTCCGCCTTTGGTTCGTGTGCATTTACATCCAATTTGCACAAGAAATCTTTCGAAATCATGAATAGATATATTTCTTAAGCTCCTTGAGTTCATTGGTACTACAGAGGAAGCGCTACCATTTCATTATACTTTTTAAAATCCTTAGTTTCAAATATACTTGCTAAGTAATCATTCTTTTGTAACATCGAAGACAATTCCGGTGCAGAATAAGGTTTTGATTTTTTCTTGATTTCCCAACCTAATCTCTTGAGTTCCTTTTGTAAGCTATTCTTATTAGTTGTATACCTAACAAATTCTTCCAGAGTTAATTCAAAAGAAACTTTAGCTTCTGCAATTGTTTTACCATAGCCCGATAAATCTAAAGCTGGTGAATAGATAATTCTAACACCATCATCAATAAAACTAAACAATGATAACTTGAATTGATGTTCAATCATATTATCATTAACATTTCCTTTAAATTGAATTTTTGTCATGATGTTTTCTAAAACACTGCAAAATAAATTTTATTCAATCATAAAAAAAACAGTAAGTAAAAATGATAGAGCCTTTAACAAATAAGCTGATATTGAAGCACTTTTAAATCAAGTTTAAAATTAAAAAACTGCATTTTTTACGAAATTTAGGTATCCCTTAATTTTTGAATTATTATCATTGCAATATGACAAAAGAAAGAATCCAAAGTTTTAAAGAGTTCTATCCGTATTATTTAAAGGAACATCAAAATGCCACTTGTAGATTGTTGCATTTTATTGGTACTACTTTGTTTTTTGTTTGTTTAATGGGGGCCTTTTTGTTTCATCAAATTTGGTTTCTTGCAGCAGCACCTTTTTGTGGTTACGGATTTGCTTGGGTAGGGCATTTCTTTTTCGAAAAGAACAAACCCGCAACCTTCCAATATCCATTGTGGAGTTTATTGAGTGATTTTAAATTGTACTTTGAAATCATTGGTGGAAAGGAGAATATCTCTGCAAAATGATTGCCTATAATCCAAAAGAATGGTTCGGACTTATCTTTTATTTTCATAAGAGTGATACGTTTAGAAGATTGATTCCACTAATTGTTGCGGTTTCTATTTATTCTGCGATCATCGCTTACATTGAAATTGACATTTTTAATTTGAGATTCCGTTCTACTGCTGCCTTACACTCAATATTGGGTTTTGTGATTTCAATACTTCTGGTATTTAGAACCAATACAGCCTACGACCGTTGGTGGGAAGGAAGGAAACTATGGGGCCAATTGGTAAATAATTCTAGGAGTTTTGCACTGAAAGTAAAATCATCTAACTTCAATATAGAATCAAAAAACCAAATACTTCAATTGATTGGAACTTATCCAAATGTTTTAAAAATGCATTTGAGAAACGAAAAACATCATGATTTTCCAAAAGAGATACATCAGCCCAACTATTTATCAATGAAAATGCATGAATCTATTCAAACTCTTAGGAATAATGGGGAGCTAAACGACCAATCGATTTTATTTCTGAACAATGAATTGGTTGCTTATTCTGATATATG
The DNA here is from genome assembly GCA_049242065.1 of Bacteroidia bacterium. Classification (GTDB taxonomy): domain Bacteria; phylum Bacteroidota; class Bacteroidia; order UKL13-3; family UKL13-3; genus CAISCU01. The sequence goes on along the minus strand of JBMLPO010000371.1, from coordinate 18,117 downwards.
TGGTGCTTGTGAGAGAATTAAAAATACGCCCATTCCAATTGCATACAGCATGTTCTTGAAGAAGTTTATTTTTATTTATATCCTCACTATGCCTTATGGATTCATTAATGAATTTGGCTATGGGGTTATTGCTGTAGTAGCTTTTACTTGTTATGTACTAACCAGTATGGAGCTGATTGCAGAAGATATTGAGAATCCATTTGGTTATGATGCCAATGATTTACCAACAGATGGTATAGCTAATACCATTGAAAAAAACATTTCAGAAATCAAGGGTTTTTAATTTACCATTTCATCAAATATTTTTTGCATGGCAACTTGTAGGTCTTCGCAAAAACCCGGATGTATTTTTGAGCATTGAACAATGGTACTTCTGGTTGCAGTAAGCCACCTGAAACGTTCTGCAGGAGCGTATTTAGCAATAGGACCAGCATCTTGCTCACCTTTGGCTATGCGTTCAAATGCAAATAAATTATTTCTTATTTGTTCAATATCTGCTTTTGAATCTAGTACTGGTAACTTAGATAAATCTCTATCGATTTTTATCTCGATAGATTGTAATTGTTTGCAAAACAAAATCACACCCACATTGATAAATTCTTCTCGTTCAACTCTTGGAACTAGGCGAATAACAGCATATTCAAACAGTTGATTATTTTGCATGTAATACCTCCTTCACAAAAATGTCTGCCTGTTGAATACGTTTATTGAGGTAATTTGCATAAGCCTTGCGCTGTTCCTCTAAACTTGGATAAATGAAATCGGCTTCCATCCAAGTACCGGGAATTTGTTGAACAATGCTGTTTATCTTTTCTTCATTCAATAACAATTTAAATTGAGCCGATACTGATTCAATTTCCGTTGCCTCTTTGATGAGAACATGATTTGAAATCAAAGGAAAAGCTTGTAACGCTTTATCATCCCAAGGAGTTCCGGTATGATGAAAATACAAGGATGCGCCATGATCAATCAACCACAATTCATTCTTCCACATGAGCATATTGGCATTACGTGCAGTCCTATCCATGTTCATCAATAAGGCATCAAGCCATACAATTTTAGAGGCTGTTAAGGCATCTGGTTTGCTCACTACAGGATCGAAAGTAATAGCACCTGATAAATAATGTAAAGCAATATTTAATCCTGTACTGGCTTTTAGTAAGTCTTGAATTTCTTCATCAGGTTCGGTTCTGCCAAAGGCTTCATCTAAATCAACAAATACCAGTTCTGGTACTTTTAATCCCATTAGTCTAGCTAATTCACCACCTATTAATTCAGCTATCAGGGCTTTAGTTCCCTGACCCGCACCACGAAATTTTACTACATAATGAAACCCATCATCCGCTTCAGCAATAGCCGGCATAGAACCACCTTCGCGTAAGGGAGTGATATAACGTGTAAGATGAACTCTTCTTAAAGGAACAGGATTTACAGACATGCTCCAAAGCTACAAAAGAATGTGCTTACACCAAAGCGTAAACAACTAGCCATGTGTCACCATTTATTGCACAAGACACTTAATACTCCAAGACAAACATAAATGGCCTAAAGCCTATAAAAGCGCCGCCTTGTTGCATATTAGGGAATTCTTTTTCACTCGTTTTTATCATTAAATAATAAGCAGGACTCATAAAACTACCACCTTTTGTTAGTCCGATTTCATTGGTATACTCAGCCACATTACCTGCCATATTGTACAAACCAAAATCATTAGGTTGAAATGCAGATTTACAAGGATTGGAATACATGTATCCATCTGCTCCAAAATCGGAACCCATATAGTCAGTACCAGAATTAATCACCAGTTTTCCTGTGCTGTCTCTTTTGATATTATAATCACCTATAGTAACAAAATTGGCTAAATACAGATGAGTTCTGAAATCTCTTAAAGTAAGTCCATCCCATGGAAAAACCTTTTTTGTGTGAGGAGGAGCTGGTACCCCCATGGCTGCTGTTTCCCATTCTTTATTGTTGGGTAAACGAAATTCAACCTTTTTAAATTTTCTGTTTGGACTTGCATTATACACCTGAGTTAACCAATTGCAATAGGCCATTGCAGCATCTTGTGTAATGTTCACAACCGGATACGTTTTATACTTGGGATGAACAGTATACATTTTTGCCATGGGCTCATTAAAACTTACCATATTAGGGAAGTATTTGGAAAATGTCCAACCACTCGAATCACATTGGTACTTTTCTTTGTGAACTGGATTTGCATTTAAAAACAATTGATAATTATCATTGGTACATTCACATTCACTTACTAAAAAGTTGGTGCCTGGAATTTGTTTGTAAGTAGATTCAATCAGCGCTATCATTGATTTTGAATCTTGAGCTTTTACTTGTATTCCTAATACAAATAACAAGAGCAGCAAAGGATATTTGAATGTATTCATGTTGGCTAAAACCATAAGTTCTTAGCTAAGGTATACAAAATCAGAATTAAGCACTTTAAAATACCATTAAATAAAATATCAATTCGGATACAATCTCACTTGTTTGATATAGAGCTGTCCGTTTTTATCAAACTTAAATTCAACATCGAGTCCATAGTATTCATAAACTGATTTTTCATATTCACCCAAATCTGTTTTAAAATAAAAATACTCTTTAATTGATTCTAAGGCCTTGAATAAATTTTCTATTTCTTCCTGATTCAATACCCTATCTCCATTTTTAACATTACTAAAGCTGATATAATCTATATTGATTTTGGCTTTGTGACTGTTCAAGATTCTGCTGCTATTCATGGTGAATTGCTCACAGGTAATTTTTTCATCAGGTGAAACTACACTTGTTTCACCAAACTGAACATTCACTGTAAAACCCGGAAAACTGGGTCGATATAAGTTCTTAGTGATGGCCACTCCGTTTGATTGCTCATCAGGAAAATTCCTGTGACAGAGAATGGCCATTGCAACAGAATTCTGCTTGATATTTCTGATGCGTCTCTCTTCAAATGCCGACTCTTTCCAAACACTTGCCCAAACTTCTTGAATGGCCTTTTCTATTGATTTATCAGCATCTCCAAGAATTCCAGTCTTAGATGTATATAAACCCGCTCCGCTAAAACCATCTAAATCTTCAGCATTACTGCTACTCCTAAAGCGATATGCATTACCACATGCATTCAAACGAATCTGTTCTTCTACTTGAACCAATAATTCCTTTTGAACGGGTACTGATTTGATGAGTTCTCTAAGTCGTTTTAAAGCCACGCTTAGTTCTTTTGGTTTCAAATTAGGATTCAAAACTTTTTTCAAAGCAGCTTGAATACTATCCTGATTCATGTGTTCCTTATAGTAGTAAAAAGGTATGGCAAAAACACCTTCAGGAGCTTTCCAATTCTGTTTGTTTAAGCCTTTTATTTGATACAATTCACCAACAGCAGCAGCCTTGTTACCAACAATATTTCTATGTCTGAATCTCAAAGTTTTTCCGCTTAATATTTCTTTCTGCTTATAATTGGCTTGGAGTTCTATTTCTTTAGGTAAAACTGCTTTGGATAGGTTCTTCTTCAGCTCCTCTTCACTTATTTTTTCAACCTGAAATCCATCAACTGAAAGACTTAATTTAACTGGCTCATTGAGGTATTTGAGCAGTTCTTGTTCAGACCATAAATTTCTAATAGCTGCAGAAGGGATTTTTCTGGTTCTACATAAAATTTGAATATGTGATAAAGGTGTTTGGAAAGCATCAGTTAAGATACCCGCACATTCTGGAATTCGGATGGGAGTTCCTCTAATTAGTAGGATATCGTTTGGTTTTACCTTTGAGTAGGATTGGTCTAAATTACTGAAATCCCTCAGGTATCCATAAGCAATACCATTTTCTAATAACTGAAATTGTTGCGATTGGTAAACATCATCCACATAAAGCAGTGGTAATTTTGTTTTTTCTGTTTTGAAAAGATCGATTAAGTAGTTTGTACTAACTAATAAATTCAAGGAGTCTTTGAGGTAAGAATCCTTTTGAACCTTTTCATAAAATTCTTCTAAGCTTTTTAAAGAATAAGCGGTACCTGATGTAAATTCTAAAGCATATTTTCTTTGAGAAACATAATAATTCAAATTAGCTAAAAAATATTGTTGACCCATTACTTCATCATAGTTTTTGTTATTGAATTCTTCGAGTCCTTCATAAAAATTCAACTGCTCCTCACAGAATTCAAAATGGTAATTATAATGATGGCTATTAAGAAAAAACAAATGACCTGTTCTGATGTCCCAAACAACTTTTACAGATAAAACCTGATTGAGTTTTCTACTGAGTGGCTCACCTTGAAACAATAAAAAATCATTGAAATGATTGAGTTGAGTTTTGAATTTTGGTGCCTCTGTCCTTTGGGCTTGCACATGAGCTTCGCAAGCCATGTTCACAAACAATGAAACCAGCATAATGATCTGCTTCAATATATGATTTGACTTCATTGTTGTTCCTATTATCTATTTAAAAAATCTTCTGTCAATGAATAAAAAGTCAATATTTATAAATAAAGGGTTCTGAACTTATATTTGACAATCTAATCCAAAAAAATGAAACGTTTCAACCATTTGATTCTTGTGCTTTTGTTTTCATGTTTACAAACAGTGGCACAACAAGCAGAAGAAAAAGCAGATGAATTGTTGTTGAAACTAAGTCTTGAAGAAAAGATATCCTTATTGGGTTATCAAAACAATGGAGTAAAGAGCTTACAAATTCCAGTATACAATTGGTGGAATGAGGCATTACACGGAGTAGCTAGAGCGGGTAAAGCAACTGTTTTCCCACAAGCCATTGGCATGGCCGCCAGCTTCAATCCTAGTTTGGTGCATGATGTTGCCGATGCCATCTCAACAGAAGCAAGAGCCAAATACAATTTAAACAAAGACAAAAATCCTGGAGAGCAATACCTAGGCTTGAGTTTTTGGTCGCCTAATATCAATATATACAGAGACCCAAGATGGGGACGTGGACAAGAAACCTATGGTGAGGATCCCTACTTAACTTCACAAATTGGGGTGGCGTTTGTTCAAGGCTTACAGGGAAATGAAAAAGAAACACTCAAGACCTCAGCCTGTGCCAAACATTTTGCAGTGCATAGCGGACCAGAAAAAATAAGACATTCTTTTGATGCCAAAGTAGACGAAAAAGACCTCAGAGAAACTTATTTGTATGCCTTTAAAAAACTAGTTGATGCTCAAGTTGAAGCCGTGATGTGCGCCTATAATCGAGTGAATGGAGAACCTTGTTGTACCGGAAATACATTACTCAAAAACATTCTTAAAAATGAATATCGATTCAAGGGACATGTTGTAACAGATTGTTGGGCACTTGAAGATATTCGTTCTGGCCATGGCATAGAAAAAGACGGAGCCATTATTGCAGCAGCAGCTATTAAAGCGGGAGTAAATCTGGATTGTAGTAGGCACCTACAAACAGAGTTAAAAAATGCACTCAATAGAAAACTAATTAGTGAAGTTGATATCAATGAAGCACTGAGGCCCATTTTAATAACTCAAGCAAAATTGGGATTACTCAAACCAGAAGGACTAGACAATTATAGAATTTATGGAGAGGATAGTATTGCCAATGACTATCACCGTTTCTTAGCAAGAAAAATAGCTAGAGAATCGATGGTACTTTTAAAGAATGATGCTGTGCTACCACTACAAACAAAAAACTTAAAATCATTGATGTTAATTGGACCAAGAGCAGCTGATGAAGAAGTACTGTTAGGCAACTACCATGGATTGAGCAGTGAGTTGGTGAGCTTTGCAGAAGGATTAACAGCGGCCCTACCAAGTAATGTGCGATTGGAGTATGATAAAGGTTGTGATGATTTTGATACCACTCATTTTGGTGGAATATGGGCAGCAGGTAATGCCGAATATACAATCGCTTTTATTGGTAGTTCACCCATTTATGAAGGTGAAGATGGAGATGCATTTTTATCTAAAAATGGTGGTGATGGAGATGAAATGAAATTAATTAGGTCGCATGAAATCTTGATACAAAAATTAAAAACAGCACTTCCCAACAAAAAACTTATTGTGGTGATATGTGGTGGAAGTGCATATGATTTGTCGGCCATAGAACCTTATTCAGACGCAATCATATTGGCATGGTATCCGGGTGAACAAGGAGGAAATGCTTTGGCAGACCTTGTCTTTGGCAAGTACGCACCCTCAGGAAAACTGCCTATTAGTTATATACAAGACATCAAAAGTCTACCTGCTTTTAACAACTACTCTATGCATAATAGAACCTATAGGTACCATTCAAACAAATTGAAATATCCATTTGGATATGGGTTGAGTTATGGTAAAATTGACTACAAATGGGTAACAGAACCCAAACTCATCTTAGATAGTTTAGTGTTTACCATTCAGCTAAGCAATTTTTCCGACCTACAAGCAGCAGATGTTGCACAGGTATACATCAGTTACCCTAAGGTAGAAAGAATGCCTATAAAAGAATTAAAAGCCTTTCAGAAGGTAATTTTAGATGCGAGCAATACCCAGCTTGTTCATTTTTCCATACCTATTCAAGAACTTGATAAGTGGGATTTACAAAAATCGAGATGGAAATTGTATGAAGGAGACTACTACATCCAAATTGGAAGTAGTAGTGAAGAATTACATTTGAAATCAAAAATTAAACTGAGAAAACAAGCCAGATAAAAGGGATTAGTAAACTTCCACTTCCTTTTTTAATCGCCACATTTCTCCATTCCTGCTCTTAATTTGTTCAATTAAATCACCTTGTTTTAATTGTTGTAAAACATGGAGTGCTTCAAATTCTGGCAAGTTGGTTAAGAAAGCAAATTCTCTTGTTGTTAATGTATTAAAAGAACTAAACAAAGCCTGAGGTTGGGTATCTATTGGGTTCTTTTGAATATCTGGAATGAGTTTATTGATGGCTGCTTCAAAATTCTGGTATTCCTGAAAACCACTTAATGTAATGTGGTTATCAAACCTATCGGTGAGAATAAAGGTTGGTAATACCTGAATGCCATATGATTTTACCAATGATAAATCTTCATCAAACATTTGCTCTGCCCTGCTTTCGATATCTCTAAACAACTTGATTACATCCAAACCAACTTCAAAAGCAGCCTCTTTGATGTGTTCTTTGCGAACGATATTTCTGTTTTCGAAAAACAACATTTCATTGAGACGTCTCAAGAAAATAATCGCTTTGTCGATATCTTGAATTTGTGCTGCTTTAAAAGCAAGAGAAGGAGGATAGGAAGAATGCAATGGATCATTCACCCAAATATCCCCATTGATTGGGGTATTGTATTTGATGGCAGCATTTTCCCAATAACGTTGTGCATCCTCTGGTTGTCTGATACCACCTCTGTCGTAGGCATCCCAAGAAGGCAGTAAACCACTCATACAATATTCAACTTCAATATGATCTCCATATTCAAGTTTTAACTTACGCAATTGAGGTTGTATAATCCAACAAGTAGAGCAGACTGGATCTGTGAAATAAAGAATATGTATTTTTTTGTTTTTAACTTTTAGTCCTGAATATTCTTCACGATTTGAAATCAAAGGAATTTTAATTTCTTCATCTTTTTGCTCGTGAAAATTGAGGAATTCATTTTTGAGTTTTCTACCTAGTTGTAAGTGTTCTTTGATAATTGGAGCTCTTTGCTCATAGTATTTCTCAAAGGCAACTTGGTAATTTTTTTCAGCGTAAAGTAGTTGAACTAATAATTTGGCATCAACAAAAGCATTGGTGGTACCCGCACTGGTAAAAGGTAAAGCCAAATGAGCAGCATCACCAATTAAAACAATATTTTGGTGATGGAACTTTTCAAGCATATCAAAATCGCGGGTATTCCAAACATAGGAAGTTGAAAAGTTGTTTCTGTTTAAAATGGCCTGCACATCTTCAGGAAAATCCTTCAATAAATTCTTTGCAAAATCACCAATGACTTCTGGACCAGCAAATGAATCGATTGGATTTAAAACAGAGTTGAACTGCGTAAACCAAACAATTTCCTCTGAGCCCGTTGGGATATAGCCAAACGACAAACTACTTTTATCGTCTAAGTATTTAGTAAATACACCTTTGTTTGCAATGACCATATCACGGCATTTACAAACCCCAACAATCTCTTTTACCTCAATAGGTGTGTATTGCGTTTCGCCAAATAAGGTCTCACGTATTTTAGAATTACCCCCATCTGCAGCAATAAAAATATCTCCATATTCAATATCTCCATTATCAAAAACTGCAGCAATAGCTTTATCATCTTTGTATAAGAAATGTGAAAATGAGCGACCGAATTTGATCAAGCTATCTGGAATAATATCAAGTAAAAACTGAATTAAATCTGCGCGTTTAATACATTGCCAAGGTCTTAGTTTGATATACATCAAATCATCACCTGTTGGACGTTTTAAATGAAAGGTATCAACTAATCTTCCGGGCAAAGCACTTTCATCTCTATAACCCAATAATTCCTCCAAAATATTCAAACCATCAGAATGCATTAAGAATGCATTTCCTCTTGGTGAAATTTCTGTATTCCTTTCACAAATTACAACATCAACTAAATATCGCTTCAGTAAAATACCTGCTGCGAGTCCTGCGATTCCCCCCCCGATAATTACTGCCTTCATAGGTTCAACATTGCTTTATTCATTCTTGATAATGCTTCATTTAAAATTTCTTCCGAGCTTGAAAAACACAAACGGATATAACCCTCTGCCCCATCTCCAAACCATTGTTTTAAGCCTGGAACAATTGCAACTTTAGCAGTCTCTAACAAGTATTGGTGTATTTCTGAACTTGATTTTCCTGTTCCTTTTATATTGGCAAAAGCAACATAACAAGCATCGGGAGTATGACAAGTAATTCCTGGCATCTTGTTGAGGCTAGATACGGTAAGGTCTCTCATCTTTTGCAAATGCGCAACAAATCCATCCAACCAATAAGTACATTGATCTAATGCGGCAATTGCAGCAATTTGTGAAAGCACATTCACCCCATGAACAGTTGATTGATGTAATGAATGTTCAAATAATAAATCGAATAATTTCTTACTTGAGGTGGCTAACATTCCAATTCGTAAAGCCGCCAAACCATATGATTTACTGAAGCCATGAACAACTATGGTTCTGTTTGAAATTTCTTCACTCATAGCAGACATGCAAGTATAAGCAGCAGGAGAAAAAACAATATCACTCCAGATTTCATCAGATAGAATAACAAGATTGTATTTCGTTGCTAGCTCTCCAATTTTTATCAATTCGGTTTTAGAAAAAACTTTGCCACTTGGGTTAAGAGGATTACACAAACAAATCATCTTACATGCAGGTGTAATCAAGCTTTCCATGAAATCAAAATCAGGCACCTGGCTTTCTGGATGAATGGCAAAAGGTATTGCCTTGGCACCAACTGCTTCAATAGAATACCTGAATAAGAAATCTACTGGATCAAAAATAATGGCCTCATCTCCGGGTTTTAAAATCGCCTTTGCAGCCACATAAATTCCAAATGCAGCACTATCAACAGGAAGGATATAATCGGGATTGAATTGGACGGCTCTTTTTTTCGAATAATAAGCTGCAATACTTTCACGCAGTGCTGGTAAACCTTGTGCAGGCCCATAACTGAAATACCTGTCTGAAATGTGTTTAGAAATGGCATCGGTAATTTCCGGTGCACATGGAAAATCAGGATCCGCAGCCGTAAGTGGAATCACACCTTCCGGCTGAGCGGCCCAACGTAAATTATAGGCTCTCTGTTTCAGAACCGATAGATTGATCTCACTAGAATTAAACATGCCCTTCTTTTGTTTAAAATAGTCTTTAGGCGATTTAAATACCTAAATCCTTTCAAGTGCAAAATAACTAAACTTCTGTTTAAATCTGTTTTTTTACTATTCTTTATCAAAAAACAGCAATTTATACTTGAATTAGGAAATGACCGCCTTAGACAAATTTAAATTATTCATCAGGTTTTAAAACTAATTCTTTCGTTTGAATTTTTATTCAATTCATTTTTATGAACTCCCTATTCAATGAATTAAATCAATTAAGTAAAAACGTTTATAAAAAACAGACCACTTAAAATTGAATTCCAAACATGTTCTTCATGTTATAGTCCTAATTGAGAACAGAATTAGATGCACATACATTTATCAATAAATGAATAATGATATAATAAGTTTTTTAGGATAATCAACCCCTGTTAAAATAGCTTTTAAGTATAAGCTAATCTTCTTGTGTAAGCCTTTGAAATAGCAACATCATGCTATTATTAAATGAGGCCTCCTTTGATGAAACAATTGAATCGAAAATAAATAAACATATAACTTCACATTTACTGAATGGACAAAACACTTGCTTAGGACCATTATATACTTTAATATTATCTGCTTTAAATTTCATTTAATTTTAGCAAGATTGATAGAAACATAAGATGTTAAAACCACAAAATATACTTTATTCCATTCCTTTTGCCGTTATGATTTTGCTGGTCATCTTAAAGAGCTATTCTGCACCATTTACTCATGATGAAGCGTTTAGTTACCTTACCTTTTCATCAAAAAGTATCAAAGATATTTTATCATTCAAAGTAGATACAAGTGCAAACAATCACTTGTTTAATACTTTATTCATGAAGCTCATAGGTTCAATTGGACTTCAACATCCATTCTATCTGAGGTTGCTCTCCACCGCATCTATCCTCTTGTTTGTTTACAGCCTTATTCAGATTTCAAAAACAGAAAGTGGAAATGTATCTATTCTATTGGCATGTATTGTATGCAGCAGTCCTTATTTACTAGATTTCTTTTCTATGGCAAGGGGATATGCTTTCTCATTTAGTTTGATGGCCTTTAGCATTTATCTCCTGTTAAAGAGAGATGGAAACAACTTGAAATTTTGGTCAATGCAAGTGGCAACAATTAGCATGTTAAGTAATTTCAACTTGGTTTACTTTTGGGCTGCATTGGGACTTATTCATTTTATTATACTCATTCAAGAAACAGAAAACACCAAGACCTTTCTAAAAGCCTGTATCATCAATTATTTATTTCCTGTATTGGCATTCATCTATTTATACATCGTATTCAGTCGTTTAAAAGAAGCACAACAATTGTACTTTGGAGGAAATACAGGAATCATTGAGAACCTTGTTAAAGACCAATTATGGTGTCTTATTTATGATAAAAACTATGAGTACAATGCTGTGTATTTACTTATTTGGCAATACCTCCCAGTTGTAATGAGCTTGCTTGCTATACTATTCATTGCATTCAAAAAAATTAGAAGTAATCAAAACTATTTAGATTGGATCAAAGTACAAAGCATCCTATTCTTGGCATTTGCATTGATAGAGCTGAATCACCAAGTGAGTGGTAGTTTATATCCAATTAAAAGAACAGGCTTATTTATGAGTATTTTACTTGGAATAAGTCTATTGCTCTTTTTTCGATTTCTCGTGAGTTATAGGATCATAAAAATCCCTGTATTGATAATTGGAATTGGATTATCAGGACTGTTGTTTTACCATACTCTCAGTTGTTATCAAGCGCAACGATTCAGAGAAATACCTTATGATGCGCATCATGAAGAGATATTAAAAACACTAGAAAATATAAAAGCAAGTACAAATGCAGAACTGTATTTGAGCGCCAATTGGCAATTGGGCCCCTCATTGAACTTTTATAAAAAGACAAGGAACTTAGATTGGTTACCAGAAACTAAACGAGACCCTGTAGACTTACAAGCAAACTATCTTTTGGTTTTTGAAGAAGATATACAGCAACTAGATAGCGCTAAAATGGAAATACTACTTAGGTATGATGAGGATAAATTGTATTTAATTAAACAAAGTAGTAAATAAATAAGATATGTTGAATAACAAAAGTTGCGTGTGCTAAACCCAATACAAGCATCCATTTAATGTGAGAAATAAATCAATCATCAATCTAGTTAAGCAAAATAGCAGCGCCTGTAAATAGGCAGATTCTAGAGCATGAGATAGGATGATAGCCAAGTAATCAGTAAGGATACAAAAAGCAGGAACATGCTCGTCCAATACAAAATTTAAATTATTCAATATTTACTATGTCGACTAAAGTGCTTAGTCAACCTATTTAAATTTTATATAAGTAGCTCAAAGGGGTATTAAACAAACAACATCACTTTAATAGGGATTATTAAAGTGATGTTGTTTACATGTTCAGAAAAGTTCTGAAGAAGAACCAAGATTAACTGATTGAAGCCATATGATTCGGATTAATGAATCAAACTTATCATTTGGTGTGAACTGCTACCATTTTCATATTTCACCCAAACTACGTATAAACCATTTCCGTTTCCATCAAGTGAGAAAGAAAGTGAAGGGTTTAATTGTTGTGCCAATTGGTAATTAGCTTGGTGAACCAATTTACCTGTAGCATCCAATACACGCAATTCAGTAATTCTATTCTCCATGTTTGGCGATTCAACATAAAATAAGCCAGTTCCAGGATTTGGATAAACTACAAAACTACCTTTTGCTTCCACTACTGGTTTGGCTATTGCTGTAGCATTACCAGGTGCTGCTCTTAATTTAAAGCTATCAAACAAATAAGGCGAATTCATAGCTGCAGCCGCATATAAGCCTGTACAAGGAAGAGCGGCTACTGTAACCAACATTGTAGAAGTGTCTCTGATACCATCTGCAGCAACTGCCACTAAGGTGACGGTATAATAGCCAGGAGCAGTATACACCTTACCATAAGTACTTGTGTGCGTTGTATCAAATGTTCCATCACCAAAATACCAGTAATAATTAGAGATCCAACCTGTGCCTAGATAAACAGACTGATTATAGAAATTGAACAGATTACCCGATTCACATTGAATGGCGTTGTCGGTTGTAAAGCCTGCACTAGGACCCTTAGAACTTGGTCTGATATACAACTGAGCTGAAGCAGAAGCGGAACAACCATTTCCATCAGTTGCTATTAAAGTAACCGTAAACGCGCCTGTATCTGAATAACCCTTTAAAGGACTATGTTGAGTAGAAGTATTACCATCACCAAACAACCATAAGAAATTCAATCCGCTTCCTGGTGAAGTATTATCAAAATCTACTTTATTAGAATTCGGACAATCACATGTAACGTAATTAAAATTAAAGCTTGCACGAACTGGATTAATAATTCCTGTTACTGCAATTTCTTTGATGATTGTATCTGCACAGCCATTTAATGATTTAACAATGAGCCTTACATAATAAGTACCGTTTGTTGCATAGGTATGTGCGGTTTGTGCGCTGTTGCCTGTATTGGTTAATGAACCCACATCTCCAAAATCCCAGAAAAAGGAATCTGCGTACAGAGAGGTAGAGTTGAATCTTACTGTTTTACTGCAAGAGTTTCCAATGACTTGAAAATCTGCTTGAGGTGCAGGATTCATGATAAACAATTGAGAAACTGAGTCTCTGCAAATACCGTTTTTAGCTACCAATTTATACGTGTTTCCACCATAGGGTTGATTGATAACCCAAAGCTGAGCCTGTTGACCAATTAAAGTATCGTTTCTATACCATTCCCAAGCAGTTGCATCTTCGCTTCTATCTACTAACAATATTCTGTTTTCACAGGCAAACTCATCTATTCTCATTTTAGCTTCTGGGATAGTAGTGTAAACACCTGCAGGTGCGTTTACCGTTAAGGTTATGGTATCAACACAATGCGGACCATTAAAAGCAATGAGACGAACTTGATAAGTACCTGCTACTGCATAAGCATGAATTGGATCATAGGTACTATCTAATGGCGAACCATCACCAAAGTCCCAAATAAACTCTGTACCAGCCCATGAAGTGCTCGTAAACTTAATCGCATTACCACAAGATAAAGTATCGTACTTAAAGTTTGCGGTTGGCTTAGGACCTGGGAAAGGGAAAACTGGACCTGTTGCTGTATCGGAACAGCCATTTGCGGCCACAGCAATTAAGGTAATAATTTTCCATCCAGCAGTTGAGTAGGTATAAGATAAATTACTTGAATTGTCTTCAACCATTGTGCTGTCTTCACCGAAATTCCAGATATGTGTAATTGAACCCGTTGATAAATTCTGAATCCTGGCAGTCATGGTACATTCTGTTCCAGCGTAAAATCTTGCAAAAGAAGAAGGCTTCACTTGAACCTGTTGGTAAGCAGTGTCTCTGCATCCATTAGCAGCTACCGCAACCAAACGAACTAAATAAACACCAGCGGTATCATATTCTTTTCCAAAAACAAATGTATTGAGTGTATCAGTAGTTCCATCTCCGAAATCCCAATAGTATTTTGGAATCCATCCTTCTCCAAAGTATTGAGAAGTATTATAGAAGATAAAACTATTGTCAACAAAACATTTCACGCTATCATCTGGGTAAAAAGAAGCCAATGCACCAGATTTAGTTTGAAGAATGGTCATGTTTGTTGTGGCAGAATCTATACAACCACTTGATGAAACAGCAACCAATGTTACAGGATAAACACCAGCAACAGCATATGTTTTAAATGGATTTGTTTGCGTACTTGAAGAACCATCATGAAACTTCCACACATAGGTAGCTGCACTAGTAGAAAGATTATTGAATTGAATTTTATTGATACAACTTCCTCCTGTTGCGGTGCTTGTGAAAACAGCATCTGGCATTACACCAGCATCATCAACAATTACTTGTTGTTCAATGGTATCTCTACAGCCTCCATTGGAAGCAATTAATCTAACAGTATAAGTACCATTTGCCGAGTAAACATGTGATGGATTCTCTAAGGTACTGGTGTTGTCTATGCCTGTTGAAGGGTCACCAAAATTCCAAGTCCATGAACTATCAAAATAAGAGTAGTTATTAAAATTCACATTTCTAGAACAACGAATTGGCGTTTCGCTGAAAATAGCAATTGGAGCTGGTGGAACCGTAATTACTTGAGTAAAGGTATCTGCGCAATTGGCACCTGGACCTTTAGCTATTAAAGAAACATAATGAACGCCAGGACCAAATGATCTCAATTGGTTATTGATAAAATTGGTACAAACCGACCCATTACCAAAATCCCAAATATATTCTATTGCATCAACAGAGGTATTAGTGAATTCTAATGTACCATTACAATCAACTACAGTATAAGTAAATCCAGCTGTTGGAAATAAAGGACCATTATAAGTAAGCGATTTTGTAATGGAATCTGAACAGCCAAATCCATTAATAATTAACTTAACTTGATAAGTACCAGTTGAAGCAAATGCTTTAATAGGATGCACATCATTTGAGGTGGTTCCATCGCCAAATTTCCATAGCACAGAAGAATAGTACCCAGTGCTGTTGTTATCAAAAACATATTCACTTGCACATAAAGGCAAATCATAGCTAAAATCTGGAACACCAACTTCACCAATAACTACAGATTTTGTAATAGAATCTGAACAGCCCGCAGCACTGCTAACAATCAATTTTACAGTAAAGGTATCACTAAGGGCATAAACATGGTTTGGATTATTCAAGATTGAAGTATTTCCATCACCAAAGTTCCAAATTGAACTGCTGTAAGCACTTGAAAGATTAGTAAAATTAAACGAGTTGCTGCTCAAACATTGTGCAGTATCATTTATAGAAAATGAAGGTGCCGGATTTGCGCTTACTGTGATATCTAGTGTATCTGAAAAAGTATTACATAAACTATCTGAAGTAACCATTAAAGTTACTTCATAATTACCTGGGTTTTGAAAGGAATAGGTTAAGTTGGCCGCATTGAATAAAATAGTATCCCAAACACCAATGATTGTATAATGAGAGGTGGATATATTACCAGAGTTTCCAGTATAATTATTTTGAAAAACAAAAGAATTACCACCAATACATTGGGTTGCTTGATTTACAGTTAATGTACCAGTTGGGTTGGCCAATACAGCAACAGAAGCAGTATCTGAATTGTAACACCCAGAAACTATATCATAAGCCATCAGCACAAATTCATAAGTACCAGCTGTTGGATAAGAATAGGAAGTATCTGATCCAAAAGTTGTATCACGTTCACCATTTCCGTATCTAAACTCATAAAGTGTGTGAGTAGAAGGTGAGCTTGGTGTAAAAATAAATTCATTGTTAGAAAGACATCTACTAATAGTATTGATTGAAAAATTTGGTGAAGGTAATTGACCAACACTAATTCTTCTGTACACACTATCAACTCCACAAACCGTTTCTGTTTTATACGTTATATAAGTAAAACCAGAAGATACAGCTGTAAGCAACCCACCACTTGTAATTGTTGCCACAGCAGGGTTTGAGCTTATCCAATTTCCACTAGGAATGGTATTTGTTAATTGACTTGTTTCACCAATTAAACACAAAACCGTATCTCCAGCTATAGCAGCAGGTGCGGCAGGAAATGCATTGATGGTTAAGGTATAAGTATCTGTATTCGTACAAGGTCCATCAACTACTGTGTAGGTAATTGTATGAACACCCGGACTGCTAGTTGCGAGATTAATTTCACCTGTGCTTGAATTGATGGATAAACCAGAAGTGCCCGAATAAGTGCCCCCAGGAGTACCAACCAATGTCGGAGAAATAGTACCAGTAGCGCAATACGAACTCAAAGGATAACTTAAATCAGGAACATTACAACCTAGCGATAAATAAGCAGTTGCAGGACCAATCGTGATGTCTTCAACCGAAGCAAAAGCTTTGTTTTGTTGTACACTTGGAGTTGAACAGTTAGTTACATCTGTTTCATATGTCAGATATAAAGTGCTATTTGCTGGAACCTCATATTGTTGGTTTGTAGTAGTTGAAGGCGATAAACCTTGCCAAATCTGCCAACCATTAGAACTTACACTTGGGATAGACTGTGAATTTGAAGAAGTTATTTGACTTCCAGAAACAGCAGGGTTTGAAATCGACATACAAGGCACAATACTATCTCTGATACTTGATGCCGCTATGGCTTGATTGGTAGGATTATGAAGCGTGATTGTCCACCTGACCTTACCTGCGCCAAAACCACCATCGCTTGAAGCGGTTGTTAAGAAAGACGGATTAGCTGATTTAGTGATGGAAAGGGCCTGAGTTGAAGCTGGAATAATTTGACTTCTTGCCAATCCGGAGTATTTATAACGTTGACCAGACTTTGCTGCGGCCCAAGGAAAAATGGTAACAGAAGGGCTAATTCCTTTAACATACCATGTATACTGAACTGTTACTTGATTATTAGATGAAGAAGTTTGCCCTGAAGGAAAATGCAAACTGTCTTTGTATCCAACTAGGTTTGAAACACCACTAGTACCAGCAGTGATTCTTGAACCAACTAAACGCAATGCATATTCAGGGAAACTTGCATTACAATTGGGTTGAAAGAATAAGTCATTATTATTTCCAAATTCATAAACCACAGATTGAGTAAAAGTTTGTCCTACATAAATAGAACTCGCATTTAAAGTAGACGAAACGGCTTGTCCAGCAGCACTTGCAGAGAGCAAAGTATTGGTAGAGATACTGGCATTACGAGTAACTGTTCCATTTTCGTTACTAGTTACAGTAAGTGTGTAATTTGCTGTTTTTCCATCAAATGGTGTTCCTGCGACACAAACATTTGAGTAGTCTATATAAAAATAAACTGGAACTTTTTGTCCAGCTGGAATAGATGAAAACGTTCTAACAGAATCGTTTGGTTCGATGAACAAATTGGCATTGGTACCAGTAAAACCATCGAATTCAGCCCTTACATTGGTGAGTGTTCCTGCAGTTGTATTGTGAATGGTAAAAGACATCCAAGCACCACGTGGTCCTTGGCTATTACAATTGTTGCCATCAATCCACATCACTTGCTGTGAAGTAAGATTAATTGTTTGCGCTTGCAGACTCTGGACCAGCGACAAAAACAATGCAATTGTGAATAAAAAACGTAATTTATTGAGCATAAGGTTATAACAAACATAAATAATTGAGATTCAAATGACACAATCTTTATACAAATGGTTGTTTTATTGGTTTTAATTAACAGCCAGGCTGTCTAATTGAATTATCCACAACTTATAATTCAATATATTATATAAATTTTTATTTAAAAAAGCTTGGTTAAAATCTTGTCTTGACTACCATTTAGAGTGCTTAAATTTTAGT
>JBMLPO010000370.1:12052-13745 GCA_049242065.1 Bacteroidia bacterium | reverse complement strand
AAGAAACGCACCATTTTTGTCTCCAATCAGAAAGCAGAGTGGATGGGTCAACAAATAATGTTTTTCTGTAAAGAGAAAAATATTGCTTGCTGGAACATGTATGAAGTGATGGGTGGAGCAAACAGTATGAAGCAATGGGTGCAAAATGATTTAGCAGCCAAAGACCATTTACATTTTAGCAAAAAAGGATATGCTTTACAAGCAGAACTATTGTTTCAGGCCATTAAAAAACTTAAACCCTAATGGAGACATTTAAGTTCAGTAAAATAATTGACCAACTCGTCTACAATCCGGAAGATCCACTCTTGTTTAATAGTGCATTCTTCCTATTTTTTCTGTTGGTTTTTTTATTCCTTTTTTCAAAGGTTCATCATAATAAACAAAAAAGAGTATTACTATTTACTTCGTTTTCACTCTACTTTTTTTACAAAGCATGTGGCTATTATGTTGGCTTGGTATTGATTTCTGCAATTGTTGATTTCAATATTTCAAGATGGATATATGAGCAAAAGGATATCTTCAAAAAGAAATTACTCTTAGTATTTAGCATAGTTATCAATCTGGCATTACTGTTTTACTTTAAATACACAGATTTTTTTATCGGTATTTTGAATGATTACCACTTAGGAGAAATAGAGCCACTCCAGCTTATTTTACCTATTGGAATTTCGTTTTATACCTTCGAGAATATATCTTATACGGTTGATGTGTACAGAGGACATTTTAAACCCATTAATAGCTTTTTAGATTATGTTTTCTTCTTGAGTTTCTTCCCTAAACTCATCATGGGACCTATCGTTCGTGCTGCTGATTTTATTCCTCAAATCAGCAAAGAATATCAATTAACAAATGAAGCTTTGGGTAAAGGTTTTTACCTCATCATAGCTGGACTGTTCAAGAAAGTTGTGATATCAGATTATATCTATGTGAATTTTGTTCAGTACATATTTGATGACCCTTCAAAACATATTGGATTGGAGTGTTGGCTTGCAGTTTATGGCTATGCATTGGTAATTTATTGTGACTTCTCTGGTTATTCAGATATGGCAATTGGAATTGGCAAATGGATGGGATTTGATATCAATATCAACTTTTTATCTCCTTACCAAAGTGCGAATATTACTGAATTCTGGAGGCGTTGGCACAATTCACTTTCCTCATGGCTCAGAGATTATTTGTATATACCTTTAGGAGGAAACAAACATGGTAAATTAAGACAAAATATCAACCTAGCAATTACCATGTTAATAGGTGGCTTTTGGCATGGTGCAAACTGGACATTCATCTTTTGGGGTGCATTACATGGAATAGCTTTAGGTTTAGATAAAATAAGGATGTTTTTAACAGATAAATTCTTGGGAAAACAAAAAGAAAATCCTTCCATGAAAAAAGTGATGCATATCCTTGGGGTGCTGTTTACTTTTCATTTTGTTTGTTTCACTTGGATATTCTTTAAAGCCTCTAGCTTTTCAGATGCATTGCTGATACTTGACCAAATAACAAATAATTTTCAATGGGCAGCTTGGCCCGAACTTTTTGCAACCTATAAAAGTGTATTATTGGTGATGCTCATGGGCTTTGTACTACATTTCATTAGCCTGAAAAAAGAAGAAGAATTTAGTCGTAAGTTGATTGGACTTCCAAATCTAACTTATGCCATGATTCTGGTTGTTTTCATACTACTTTTAGCACA
>JBMLPO010000370.1:0-12042 GCA_049242065.1 Bacteroidia bacterium | reverse complement strand
GTTATGCAGATATATTTGCAGTTTTAACCTAAATAAG
This sequence comes from Bacteroidia bacterium, assembly GCA_049242065.1. GTDB lineage: Bacteria > Bacteroidota > Bacteroidia > UKL13-3 > UKL13-3 > CAISCU01. Next base: position 12,005 of record JBMLPO010000370.1, on the reverse strand, counting down.
TTTTTAGCGGACAAAAAATAGCATAACTTTAACCATTGAATTCATCCTCCTTTTATTAAACTAAAAACCATGAAAAAAATAAAAATAACATTGATTATTGTATTGATAGGTTTATTTACCATCCCCAATTTTTTTGATGAGCTATCAAACAATGGCACTTTATATGGTGCCAATGATTTTACGCAGGTAGTTAATACGCCCACTGAAATCAAAACCATCATGGAAACAGCCTGTTTTGATTGCCATTCTAATCAAACCAATTACATGTGGTACAGCGGAATTGCACCATTAAGTTTGATTTTAAATCATGATATTGAAGAAGGAAAACACGAACTGAATTTTTCAGAATTCAAAACCTATAAAGCCAAACGTCAAAAACATAAACTAGAAGAAATTGCCGAACAGGTGGAGTCGCATGAGATGCCAATGACTGCTTATACTTGGACCCATCCTCAAGCCAAATTAACAGATGACCAGAGAACCTTATTAATCAATTGGGCAAAAGCTGCCATGGAGGAAATTAACTTGGCAGACACTACAGTAAAAGTAGAAACTAAAGAAGTATCAGTGAAGGAGCCCAGACATTAATCAAATCAAATCCCCAAAATGAGATCGATCATTGCGCTTAATTAATTTGAATCCATTTTCGTTTTTCTCAAGTAAATAGAGCCCTAAGTTGCTATGTTCAAATTCTTCCATTTTACTCAAAGGTTCATTGAGTAAAGTACATAAGAAACTCTTCATAGCTCTTCCATGCATACAAATTAAAATGCACTTTTCATGGGTATTCGACATGATTTTTTGGATACCAGGAATCTGTCTATTTTGCATATCTCTAGCACTTTCGCCATTGGTAATTCTGGCTGAATAATTGCCTGCTCGCCAAGCATTCACAACTTCCCAATAAACTGCTCTTTCTTCAGAACTTTGTTGTTTACCCTCAAAAATACCCCAACTAATCTCATTCAATTCCTGCATTTTGGTATATTTCTGTCCCCTTTCAATGAAGGGCAAAACACTTTGTTGCGTCCTAATTAAATTGGAGGTATAAATATGGTCAAACTTGATATCCTTATAATAATCGAAAAACCGCTGTGCTTGAAGTTTTCCCAAGTCATTCAACTCCTTGTCGACACCGCTACCCTGAACGATTCCAAGCTTGTTAAAATCGGTCTCACCATGCCTGATGATATAAATTATTTTTGATTCTGACATAATACAGCAATTTTGAACTAAATAGATTATTTTGGTATTCTAATTTTAAGCCCCATGAAAAATAAGCAATTATTATTTACCTTAAACACCGGTTGGAAAGAAGTTTCTTCATCAGGTGAAATTAACAATGCAAATTTGGTTTTTATTTTTGGATCAAGTGCTTTGGTAAAAGAAGGCAATGCCATTGATGAATTGATTCAGAAATTTCCCAGTGCAATATTCATAGGAGGCTCAACATCTGGTGAAATAGCAGGAACAAGTGTGAATGATCATAGTGTGGTTGCAACTGTTATTGAATTTGATAAAACAACTATCAAATATGCGAGCGAGAAAATTGACAAAGCTGAAAATAGTTACGAAGTTGGAAAAGCATTGGTCCAACAATTATTATCTGAAAAGCTGAAACATATTTTTGTAATAAGTGAAGGGCTCGTGATAAACGGATCTGAATTAGTTAGAGGTCTTAGAGACCAATTACCAGCTCATATTGCAGCCACTGGCGGACTAGCAGGAGATGGTGCTGATTTTAAAGAAACATTTGTACTGAATAAAAATGGCAAAGCCGAAACACAATTGATTTCAGCAATTGGATTCTATGGTGATTCTATCGAATTTGGTTATGCATCATTAGGCGGTTGGGACAGTTTTGGAGTTGAAAGGTTAGTAACAAAATCAACCAATAATGTATTATATGAACTAGATGGAAAACCCGCATTAGATTTATATAAATCCTTTTTGGGTGAACATGCTGCAAGCCTACCCGCTTCAGGTTTATTGTTTCCATTGAACATGAGAATTGGAAAAGATAGTTTACCAATTGTTAGAACCATTTTGGCAGTAAATGAAGATGAAAAATCATTAACATTTGCTGGTGATATTCCAGAAGGAGCCTATGTAAGACTAATGAAAGCAAATTTTGATAGACTCATTGACGGAGCTGTTGGAGCTGCAAAAAGTACATTGATTGAAGAACCTGAATTGGCAATTCTTATCAGTTGCGTAGGAAGAAAATTGGTACTAAAACAAATGATTGAAGAAGAAGTAGAAGGTGTAGCTGATATACTTGGGAATAAAACAACTTATTGTGGTTTCTATTCATACGGAGAAATTTCTCCATTCTCATTAGGCGCTTCATGTGAATTGCATAATCAAACCATGACAATAACCACCATGAAGGAAAAATAATAATGGGGAAACGACTTCAAAATATCCTCTTTTGTTTGTCCATTTTGCTGTGTTTGAAATCATTTGGAGGTACCAAAGAAATGTTCAATCAGCAATGGAAATGGGCAATTTTTGATGAAAAAAAAGGATTGATTAGAAGTGCTTATTTAAATTTATACCAAAGCAAAAATGGCGATTACTGGGCTGTAAGCGACAAAGGTATTCTTAAATATGATCATTATAAGTGGAACCTCATTAATTCTTATGATGCAACAAACAGACACGCCAATCCAGGAATTCTCGACGAAGACAATAAAGGCAACTTATATGTTTGCCTTTCAGACACATTATACTTCATTACTCAAAAGACTACGAAAAAAATAATCCTCAATTTAAATGGAAAAAGTCTTTTAGCTGAAAAGGTCTTTTTAAAATCAGATTCCATTTATATCAAATACAAATTTATTAATGAAAACATTGCTAGGTATGCCCTTATTGTAAAAGGAAAAATTACTGAAATTTGGGCTGAAAAAATTACTGAAAAACCCTTTTATACCGATCTATTCAAAACCAAGGCTGGAAATATTTATTTAACAATCAAAGAAAAAATCTATCTTATTACCGGTAATAAAATAAAGTATGTACATGCTATTACTTCTAGTCCTGCTCGGATAAATCAAATTAGCGAAAATTTAAATGGCGATGGCTTTATTACATTTTCAGAAAGACCCTCAGATTTTAGAATCCAAAAAGTAAATTTTAAAAAACAAACTTCAGAAAAAGCTATACTTCTTGATGATGCTTATTTCCCTCGATCGATAGATATTTTTAAGAATGGAAATATCCTCATATTAAATAGGCAGGGAGATACTTATTTATTAGACCAAAATAATCAAATATCGGAATGGAAAAACCAAAGTTCTATGGGCAGCAGGAACTTTGTTTATATAGATAGAAATGAAGGTGTTTGGATGGGCTCCTTTGCAAAACTAAATTGGTTTCAAACTAATAATAAATTCTGGACCTACACGAAATTTAATTTCAAACAAAATAATAGCAGTGTAAAATGTTTATTCCTTGACCGCGATTCAAATATTTGGACATCTTTGGTTTGGGGCCTAGTAAAAATTGATAAATATGGTCAACAAACATTCTTTGAATCAGCCAACGGCAAAGCATTTCGAGAACTAACAGCAATCAATCAAGATGAAAATGGAAATATTTGGGTAGGCTCTGGTGCCTATAAAAACATGACCTTTTCTTATGATGGAAAAACTTGGAAAGAACACCATGCTAAGAATGGTTTTACAGACAATTGTGTTCATAAAATTGAAAAAGGAATTGATGGAAAATTATACTTTCTAGTATTTATCAATAATGGTTTCGAAAATGGAATTGGAGAAGGAATCTTTAAATTGGAAAATGGGAAATTCTCAAAACCTAGTTGGCAGAAACTTTTAAAACAAAATAGGTTTTACTCTTTTCTACAACAAAAAGATAATACTATCTGGGCAGTAGGAACACAATATTTAGTCAGAATTAAAAATGATAAGATAAGCGAATTTACTTCAGAAAATGGACTTCCAATTGGAAACATCTATGATATCGCAGAAGACAATGCCGGTAAAATTTGGTTTTTTGCAGTACCAAAGGGCTTGTATAAAATTGAAAACGAAAGAGTACAAAATCTAGCATCAGAACTAGACCAAGATAGCAGAAGAAGTGTAGCAGAAATTCTAATTGATCAAAGAAATACAATATGGTTCACTGGCTCAGAAGGATTGCATGCTTATCACAATCATTCCATGTATCAAATCGACCAAAAATTGGGACTACAATCTCAAGCTGCTTGGCCGTTGATAAGAATCAATAATAAACTATTTATCGGTACGAATGGAGAAGGAATCAACTCACTCGACTTATCTATCATGGATATTCCTGCACCTGAAGTGAGTATTAGTCCAATTCAAGTTGAAGGAAAAGAAGCAGGTTTTGTTTGGAAAGCCATTACATATAATCAAACATATCCTGATGAATACCATATTTCTTACTCATTAAATGATGGAAACTGGAGCCCCTGGTCTAGTGAACAACAAGTAATTATTCAAGGATTGAAATATGGTAACAACAAATTGCTTTATAGAGTAAAAGGACTATTCCCAAGAAATGAAGATTCCATTTATGAAAGTAATATCAAAGTACCTTATCCATATTACCTTCAGCCTTCGTTTTATGTACCAATTTTATTGTTATTACTTGCATTGGTTTTTATATCTATTAAATATTTAATTAACAACAAAAAGAATATTTCCCGATTAAAGAAAAATGAAAAAAGAATGGAGTCCTATATCCGTTCTATGCCTTTCAATTCTGCTATCTTAAATGAAGATGGAATCTGCCTTGAATCGATGTTTACTTTACAATCCAGTGGCCAAGATTTTTCTATTAAAGAAGGGCAATCCCTCCTCCAATTATTTGACTATGATAAAGCGGATGAATTAAAAAATGCTATTCAGAGATGTATACATTTACAATTCTATGAAACGAAAGAATTTACTTTCATTACTAAACATAATGAAACAAAATACTACGAAATCAGAATTTCACCCTTTGAAGAATCCTTTGAATACAGCAAAAAAGTAATCGCTGTATTTATAGATGTTACAGATTCAAAACTTACTCAAGAAGAATTAATACAAGCCAAACAAATTGCCGAAAAAGCGAACCAAGCGAAGATGCAATTCTTATCTAATATGAGTCATGAAATTAGGACTCCAATGAATGCTATTATTGGAATAACTGATATGATGATAGATGACATCAAAGAACCTACTCAAAAAGAAAACATCAATATCATCAAAAGGTCTGCAGATCATCTCCTCGTTATCATCAATGATATTTTAGATATTTCAAAAATTGAATCAGGTAAAATAGATATAGAGAGTATTAATTTTAACCTACATGATCAAATCAAACAACTCATTAATACATTAAAATTCAAAGCATTTAATAAAGGGATTTTATTCAACTATAAAATTCAAGAAAATCTACCTGAATTCTTATTTGGTGATCCAGTTAGATTACATCAGATACTCATTAATATTTTAGGGAATGCTTTAAAATTTACCGAAAAAGGTGAAGTAAGACTGGAGGTTTATTTTGAAACTAAAACAGAAAATGAAGTAGAAATTCAATTTAAAATAACAGATACAGGAATAGGTATTGCAAAGGAAAACCAGACAAAAATTTTTGAGAGTTTTGCACAAGAAGGAAAAAATATTACAAGAATATTTGGAGGCACCGGCTTGGGATTAAGTATATCCAAACATTTAACACAATTACTAAATGGGCAAATAAGTTTAGAGAGTGAAAAAGATGTAGGGAGTATTTTTACTGTAAAAATCCCATTCAAACTTGCCAAAAATCAAATTGATTATCACCAAAAAATTTCGAACATCAAGGACTTGAAAAATGTTAAAATACTCATTGTGGAAGACAATAAAATGAATCAAATTGTTACCAATCAACTCCTTAAAAAGTGGAATGCTTCCACCAATTCGGCTTACAATGGGTCTGAAGCTTTAAACATCTTAGAAGAAAACAATTTCGACCTCATATTAATGGACTTACAAATGCCCGTTATGGATGGATATGAAACAACCAAAAAAATCAAGGAGCAAAAAAAATGGAATAAAATTCCCATCATTGCACTAACAGCAGATGCTTTTCCGGAAATTAAAAAACAAGCTCTTGAAGTTGGTATGGATGAATTTATAACCAAACCTTTTAATCAGGAAGAATTGTATCAAAAAATTTCAAAGCTAGTTTTCAATTAATAAAAAAGAATCTATGCACAGGTTACTTAAACGACAATTAAAGAAGATTTTTGGAGAAAAGGAGATTGAGTCGGAAGAAGTCAATCAACTTGTTAGCCTAGTAAATGAAAGCTACCTTCATTTCCAAGACGACTACCATAAACTGGAAAGAATACTTGAACTCAGCTCAAAAGAATCATTTAAAGAATTAACAAACTTCAAAGGAGCAATTGATGAGGCTGCAATAGTTACCATAACAGATGTGAAAGGTGAAATACTTTTTGCTAACGAAAATTTTGTAAAAATATCAGGCTATTCTCTCCGAGAACTCATCGGCTCCAATCATAATATCGTAAACTCTGGCTACCATCCAAAATCATTTTGGAAGGAGATGTGGCAGACCATTTGTAAGGGTGAAACATTTAAGGCAGAAATTTGCAATAAAAACAAAAATGGCGATATCTATTGGGTAAATTCTACCATTATTCCATTCATGCTCGAAAATGGAAAGCCCTTCCAATTTATTAGTATCCGATTTGACATCACAGCAAGGAAAAAAATAGAAGAAGAAATTAAAACCCTTGCTTTAGTTGCACAGAAAACCCAAAATGCAGTTATTATTTCTGACTCAGAAGGCAAGGCTATTTGGGCAAATGAAGGTTTCACAGCAATTACAGAATTTACTGTTGAAGAAATTGTTGGACTTAAACCAGGTGAATTATTACAGGGACCGAAAACAAACCCAGAAACAAGGAAGCAAATATCAAATGCGCTCAAAGAAAAAAAACCATGTAATACTGAAATTCTAAATTATACCAAATCTGGAAATGAATATTGGATTTCTATCAATATTACCCCACTATTTGAAGAGGATAAACATATTGGTTTTATTGCCATTGAAGCGGATATCACTGAAAGAAAACTCGTAGAACAACAGTTGATTGAAAATGAAAAGATACTTCAAGCTTTAAATAATGCATCAAGTGAATTACTTGTAAACTCTAACTTCAATCAGGCCATCAATAAAGCAATCAGCATGATGGGTACTGCATTGAAAGTAGACAAAATACAAGTTTATGAAAACTCAAGTAAATCCATTTTAAATGAGAAGTTCTTTTGGGATAGATTAAATGATAATTTTGAGTTTGACCGAGCAGAAAAACAGAACTTAGATTTTCTCAAAAGCGGATATGAAGATTGGTTAAGTACTTTAGAAAAAGGAACAATTATAAGAGATAGCATTAAAGATCCTGATTCACAAAAATTAAGTTCCTTGGTCCTCTCTCCTATTCATATTCAGGGAAATTTCTGGGGCTTCATTTCATTTATTTATGAAAATCCAGATAAACATTGGAGTAAGTCTGAAGACCAATACTTATTGAATTTTTCTAATACCATCGGGGCTGCCATTGAACGATATTATTCTGAAAATAAACTAAAAGAAAACGAAGAAAAATTTAGGTTATTAATCGAATCTGCCACTGATATATTTTACTATACTGATGAGGAAGGAAAGTTTACTTATGTAAACGAAATCTCAAGTAAGATTACTGGTTATACCAACGAAGAGTTACTATCAATGAAATACCTCGATTTGGTAGAACCTTCATATCGAAAAGAGGTAAAAAACTTTTATACCATACAAACTTTTAAAGGTCAACGAGTAACCTACAACGAATTTCCCATCATGACCAAATCTGGTAAAATTGCTTGGGTGGGCCAAAATGTACAGTTGATTATTCATAATGGAAAAGTTGAAGGCATTCAAGCTATTGCTAGAGATATAACCAACCTTAAAACTGCTCAATTAGAAGTAGAGGTGTCTAGAAATTTCTTGAATGAAATTATTGATTCTATACCAAATCCACTATTTGTTAAGAACCGCCAACACCAATGGGTCTTAGTTAATCAAGCTTATTGCAATTTAACCGGAATTAATAAAGAGAATATTCTTGGAAAAACAGAATTCGAATTTCTTCAATCAGCAGATGCAGCACATTACACCAAACTGGATGAAGAGCAATTTGTTTCTGGAAGCGAGACGGTAAGAGAAAGTAGTGAAATAGATCCCGAAGGACAACTCAAAAATCTTCTTATTAAAAAGAATATTTTCACCAGTAAAAGCAGTCCTTTTTTAATCGCAATCATTACTGATATCACTGAAATTAAAAAACGTGAAAGTGAGATCCTTTTATACAATAAAATAACCGACCAAATCAGTGATGCAATTTCTGTAGCAGATCAATCTGGTCGTCTAATTTATGTCAATCAAAGTCATGCAAATGCATTAGGAAAATCAAAGGAAGAACTAATTGGAATGCATATTTCCAAAATGGAAAAAATCTTTGAAAACCCGCAAGTTTGGACAGAACACTTCGAAGATGTAAAAAAGAAAGGTGCATTAATTATCGAAGGCGCTAACATCAAAAAAGATGGAACTTCATTTCCTGTTGAAGCAAGTGTTAATTGGCTCAACTTAGATGGAAATGAAGTTATTGTAGCTGCAATTAGAGATATCACCGAAAGAAAGAAAATTGAAAAAGAAATTAGAGATAAAAGTCAGATTCTTAAAGCTATTACCGATAACCTTCCTGTTGTGCTGTATCGTATCAATAAAGAGGGTTTTTTCACCGAAAGTATTGGTAAAGGTTTAAGTCGGATTGAAGTTTCAGAAAATGAATTAAATGGAAGAAACTTCAGGGAGGTATATCCAAAACAAGAATTCCCTGTTATAAATGAGCAACTAGAAGAAGCACTTTTAACAAGAAAAGCAAACAATTATGTGACTTCAGGAAATAGTTCTGAAGGTGTTTGGAGCTTTGATAATTTTGTATTTGCGGACGAAACAGACCCTGATTGTATCATTGGATTCGCATTAGATATTACCGAAAGAAAGAAAGCAGAAAACCTTGTTTTACAAAGTGAGAAAAGATTCCGTTCTCTTGTACAAAATGCAACTGATATCACCACTGTACTTTCAGCCAATGGTGAGGTCATGTATGAAAGTCCCTCATTCTACAGAATTTTTGGTTATGAAGAGAATGATGTTAAGAATAAAAGTATTTTCGAATTAATCCATCCAGAAGATGTGCAGCATGCATTGGCTGAATTCCAAAAAGGACTCGAAAAGGGTGGCGTTTCTTCCTCAGTTCAATTTAGGATGCGACATAAAGATGGACATTTTATACCTGTAGAATCAATAGGAAATAATTTGTTGCATGAGCCAGAAGTAAACGGCATTGTAGTCAACTCACGCGATATCACAGAAAGGTTAAAAGCAGAAGAAGAAAGTAATAGATTAAAATTATTCTATGAAAACATTCTCAATAAAATCCCATCTGATGTAGTGGTATTTAATCATAAACATGAATACTTGTTTGTGAACGAAATGGCCATTAGAGATGAAGAAAAAAGGAAGTGGCTTATAGGTAAAGATGATTACGACTATTGCCAAAAATATGGTGTTGCAAAAACCATAGCAGATGCTAGAAGAAAAATGTTTAATTCTGTCATTGAATCAAAAGTTCAACTTGAGCTGGAAGAAAAACTACTTAGACCGGATGGAAATGCACGATGGATGCTAAGAAGAATGTATCCAGTCTTAGATGACAATAACCAAGTTACATTCATGATTGGTTTTGGTATTGATATCACAGAAAGAAAACTTGCAGAGGAAATTGTTAAAGAAAGTGAAGAGCGCTTATCACTTGCTATTAACTCTGCCAATCTTGGTATTTGGGATTGGAAAATTGAAGAAAACAAACTCATTTGGGATGCTTCCATGTATAAATTATTTGAGGTGAATCCATCAGATTTTTCAGGAGATTATGATGCATTTGATAAAACACTACACCCAGACGATAGACAACGTGTAAATGAGGAAGTAGCTCAGTCACTTTACTCTGAAGGTAGTTTTGAAAGTATATTCAGGATTATAGATAAAAATGGAAAAGTAAAATATATCACTGCTTACTCTAAAATCTTTAGAAAGGAAGATAAAACACCTTATCGAATGATTGGCGTTAACTTTGATATTACAGAATCAAAACTTGCAGAACAAAGAATCCTCAAACAACAACACGATTTAGAAGAAGCACAACATATTGCAAGAGTAGGTGGCTGGGAGATTCAAGTAGATACACAAACCATCAGTTGGACCAAAGAGATGTTCCATATTTGTGAAAAATCAAATGATTACCAACCAACTTTGAATGACACCTATAATTTATTTACCAACGATACAAGAGAAAAAATAAGAGAGTCGTTTGTAAAGGCTATTGAAACGTATGAACCATTTGAGCACGAAGCAAAAATCAGAATTGGCAAAAGAAAATTCCTTGATATTCGTGTTAAAGGTTTACCACTTAACGAAAATGGAAAAGTAAGCACCATTAAAGGTATTTTCCAAGATATAAGTGCTGAAAAAGAATCAAAACGTCAACTCGAATTGTACAATGAAGAATTGGAAAAGAAAAACAAAGAACTAGACCAATTCGCTTATGTTGTCTCTCACGATTTAAAAGCTCCTCTCAGAGGTATTAACAATCTATCTATGTGGATTGAGGAAGACCTTGAAGGTAAAATGGAAGAAGATACCAAAAATAATCTCGACCTGATGCGCAAACGAGTGAAGCGAATGGAAGGTTTAATTGATGGTATTTTACAATACTCAAGAGCTGGTAGAATTAAACATGAGGCCAGTGCATTTAATTTAAATGATGCTCTTGATGATTTGGTTGAAAGTTTAAGTCCGCCTGAAAAATTCAAAATTACTATTGCTCAAGATTTACCTAATATGGTAACTGAAAAAATTGCAATTGAACAGATTTTTGCAAATTATATTAGCAATGCCATCAAATACAACAACAATCCTGAACCTACGATTGATGTAAGCTGGAAACAAAATGGAGATTTTTATGAGTTCTGTGTGGCAGATAACGGACCAGGAATTGAAAAAGAATTTCATGAAAAGGTTTTTGTGATTTTTCAAACCCTACAAGCAAGAGATACATTTGAAAGCACCGGAGTGGGTCTAGCCATCGTTAAAAAAATTGTTGAAGACAAAGGTGGTAAAGTATGGATTGAATCAGAAAAAGGAGAAGGCACAAAATTCTTTTTCTCTTGGCCAGCAATTGGAGATAATATTGAAGAAGCTATATGAAAAAGTTCTTGATTGTTGTCTTATTCTTATTGAGCCAGAAAATAAATTTTGCTCAATGCATTGATTCCTTAAGAATTAGTCCAACATTCCCCTGCCCAGATTTATTATACAATCCTGTCTGCGGTTGTGATAATAAAACTTATAGGAACTTATGTTATGCTTTAAACAGAAATGGCGTTTTATACTATACCGAAGGAACATGCACAGGATTTGAACTCGATGTTTTTCCTAATGTAGCGGCACAAGAAGATAATATTACTATAACCTTTTCTCAATCAGCAGAAAAAAATGCCACATTCATGTTGGTAGACGTTTGGGGTAAAGTTTTTATTCAAAGGCAATTACCTGCAGCAAAAAGATTTGAATTCCAACTAAATGAACTGGTTTATTTACCGCGTGGCCCCTATTTGGCAATTATTTATAATCCAGAAGGTAAATACAGATACGTAAAATTTGTAAAACTGTAGGAACAAATGCAGTGAAAAACAAATAAAAAACTGATTTCAAAAAAAAAATTGGAGGCGAAAAAGAAATTTTTTTCGCCTCCTTTATTTTTAATGATTTCATATTCAATGGAAAAGGCTTATTATTGCCACCCCAAATACTAGAAAAAGGTTTTTTAAACATTTTGTTGTGAATTAGAAAACCTT
>JBMLPO010000369.1:0-1320 GCA_049242065.1 Bacteroidia bacterium | reverse complement strand
TTAATGAAAAGAATTTATACGATGGAATTAAGTCGTTTCCTTGGACAAAATTATTGGATGTCAATGGAACATTAGCAGTAGACGCAACAGTACATTCCGATTTTTTTAACCACAGTAAATATGTGGCTTTAAAAACCAAAGATGCAGTGGTTGATTTGTTCAGAGAGGAATTTGGTGTACGTCCGAATGTAGATGTATACGAGCCAGACTTGCGTATCCATGTACATATTTACCACAATGAAGTCACTGTTTCTTTAGACAGTTCAAATGAGTCTTTACACAAACGTGGTTACAGAGCGGATGCCAATATGGCTCCTTTGAATGAAGTCACAGCAGCCGCTTTAATTCTACACAGTGGTTGGGATGGCAAAGGAACTTTTATGGATGGCATGTGTGGTAGTGGAACTTTATTGATTGAAGCTGCGATGTTTGCTAAAAATATTGCTCCTAATATCAACCGACATTATTTTGGTTTCATGGGATGGAAATCGTATGATGCCAAATTATGGGATAGAATTAAACGTGAAGCAGAAGCAGCAGAGCGTCCTTTAGATGGAAAAATCATTGGTAATGATGCCGTATTTAAAGTAGCTGATATGGCCAAAAACAATGCAGCTAAAATGGGTTTACATCATGATATTTCTATCACCAATATGCGCTTTGAGGAACAAAGACCTCCTGCAGGTGGTGGTATTCTCATCATGAATCCGCCTTATGGTGAACGAATTGAAATAGAAGAAATCAACCAGTTTTATAGAATGATTGGTGATACCCTCAAACAAAGATTCGAAGGTTTTGATGCCTGGATTTTATCGAGCAATAAAGAAGCATTAAAGCACATGAAACTCGCTGCATCCAAACGCTTGGTGGTATGGAATGGACCTTTGGAATGTAAGTTCCATAAATTTGAAATGTACAGAGGCAGCCGAAAAGAAAAGACGGAAGAAATGCCTTCAGAAAATTAAATTGAAATGATGGAATTCGCAATTACAGAATTTATCATCCCAAAAAAATCTTGCTGATACCTCAATAGCTTTGTTGGCTTTAGCCCAAAGCTATTGAGGTATTAAACCAATTATAAATTTCATTATCCCCATAAAATATTTAGGTATTCAATCAATTATTGAATTCAACATCCCCATAAAATGTTGAGGGATTAAAATCATATTGGCATTCTCATTCACCTTTGAATTTTATTGGTCAAGTTTACCTATAACAAATAATTGTTTAGCCATCGAATAATCAATTAGCATCAACCTGTTTGTTTCATTTACACATCAAAAGATTCGCGCATGTTGGGAATATAAATATGTTTGAATC
>JBMLPO010000368.1:0-1309 GCA_049242065.1 Bacteroidia bacterium | reverse complement strand
TTTTCCAGATGTAGGCGGAATGGTATATACGGTTGGTAATGAACAAGACTATCATTTTAAAGTACTGCAATTGATTCTCCAAAAACTAGGTAAGAGTTATGCTGAAGGTATTTACCATTTGAGTTATGGAATGGTTGAATTGCCTGAAGGTAAAATGAAGAGTCGTGAGGGTACTGTGGTTGATGCTGATGATTTGATTAAAGAAATGATTGAAACAGCTGAGGAAACAACACATGCTTTAGGTAAGACAGAGGGCTTAGATGAAAATCAAAAAGCAGAATTATTTCAGCTAGTTGGTTTGGGTGCTTTGAAATATTATTTATTGAAGGTTGATCCTAAAAAGAAAATGATGTTCAATCCTGCTGAATCTATCGATTTTCAAGGCAACACAGGTCCTTTCATTCAATATACCCATGCACGAATTCGTTCTGTAATTAGAAATGCAAACAGCCAGGTTTTTGAATTCAATCCAGCTTCTGTATCCTTGAGTTCATTTGAAAAGAATTTGTGCAAACTCTTATATAATTATCCTTTGATTATTGAAGAGGCAGGTAAAGAAATGAGTCCGGGTGTCATCTGTAATTATGTATATGATTTAGCAAAAGCCTACAATCAGTTCTACCATGAACACTCCATTTTAAAGGAAGAGAAAATAGAACAAAGGAATTTCAGGTTGAATATTTGTTTGTTTACAGGTCATGTAATTAAACATGCTTGTTCTTTATTAGGTATTGGTGTTCCTGAGAAAATGTAATTTGGTATTGAATTTGTATCTACTAATTGAAATACAAACATCATGAAAAAGATTTATGCAATTTGTGTGATGATTTCCTTGTTTTGGGCATGTAATCCTGCTAAGCAATTCATTAAAAAGGGAAATGAATTTTATATGCAAGGCAATTATGATGATGCTGCTACTTATTTCTACAATGCTTTGTTATCTGATCCACAAAATTTAGAAGCAAAACAAGCATTAAGGAAATCTGCAAACAATGTACTTACAGCCAAGTTTAGTCAGTTTGGAAAATATGTTGTTGAAAACAGAGATGCTGATGCAGTTCGTCAATATCGTTCCAATCAAAAGTATTTTCAAAAAGCCAAATCGGTTGGTGTAGAACTCGATTGGCCTAGTATGTATGATGAAGTTTATCTAGAGATTAAGAATGAATACATAGCTAAACTATATGAGGATGGACTTCAACTCATGAAGGACAATAAATATGATAAGGCGGAGGCGAATTTTACTGAGATAGCAGAAATAGATCCAGGATACAAAGATGCCACTGTTTTAAGAATGAACAGTATTTTA
>JBMLPO010000367.1:0-6726 GCA_049242065.1 Bacteroidia bacterium | reverse complement strand
CACTTATTTAAATAATGAATAATTTGCAACCGTGCGATTTTTAAAAACATTTGGATTACATATCCTGCTTATTGCAGTGGTTTTATACCTGCTAACTTGGGTGGCTGCGGGCTTTTTAAGTGGTTATACCCGTCATGGTCAGTATCTTACATTGCCTAATTTAAAAGGGTTACCAATAGATCAAGCCGAGTCTGTGCTCAAAGAAAAGCAATTGCGCTATATCATAACCGACACCGTTTTTGTGGATGGGATGCCCAAATCAGCAGTTGTTGAGCAAAACCCAATCCCGAATTCAAAAGTAAAAGAGGGTAGAATTATCTATCTCAGCATCAATTCTACTACTTCAGCCACTGTTATCATGCCGAATTTAATCAATAGCTCTTTACGTTATGCCGAAACCGTTTTGAATGGCATGGGTTTGCGTTTGGGTGAGGTGATTTACAAGCCAGATATTGCACAAAATGCGGTATTAGACCAATTGTGGACAGGACAAAGTATTCAGCCAGGAACGAGAATCCCCAAAGGTGCTGCTATTAATTTGGTAGTAGGAGATGGAAGTGGCGGTGCTTTAGTTGCGATGCCAAATTTAACCGGATTGAGCTTGTTGGATGCGACCAAGGTTTTGGAAGGTTCTATGTTGCAATTGGGGGCAGTTGTTTATGAGGGTAATCCTGCTGATAGCACAAAGGCAGTTGTGGTTCGTCAAAATCCACCATTTTCTGAAAGCGCTAGTATTCGCAGTGGTGAAGTGGTTGACTTATTTCTAGCAGTTAAAAAATAATGAGTTTGAAAAAAATAGGACTGATTTCTATACTGTTTTTGATTTGTGGTATCCAGCTGGCTTGTGCCCAAGAGGTAAAGATTCCTTTGCTGAATAACCCCATTTTAAAAAATAGAGAAATTCAACAAGCAAATTCAACAGCTTTAAAGAAAAAAGCTACTATTGATTTGCCATTTATAGATTTTTTTGAAAAAGGAAGCCTTCCTTCTAATTTGTTATGGGCCGATTCCTCAACTTTTATTTCCAATAGATATGTTGTTTTTGATTCCTACAATGAAACAGGGCAAGTTTATTCAGGTGTGAATGGTATTGCTGATAGGCTTACTTCTAAAACAATCAATTTGAGTTCTTCTCAAGGGAATTTGGTGTTGAGTTTTTCTGTTCAAGCTGGTGTTAGTTTTGTAGATGGCGACAGTTTGGTTTTGGAGGCATTATCTGCCAATCAAGTTTGGACAAGTATTTGGTCGGCTGGAACGATTTTAAAAACACCACGTGAAATTTATTTGAGTTTGGATCCAAGTGTTTTCAAAGGCACAAACTTTAGTTTCAGATTTAGTTTCCTAGGAAATTTTGATGCCAATAAAGTGGAATCATTTTTATTGAGCAAATTGGTTTTGGCCAATCAAATTCCATTGCCGTTTTATTCAAACTTCCAATTAGGCAATTCCTATCAAAGTGCTTTTGTTGGGCCAGATATTTCAACCGATCTCATGCGAAATGGTTCCTTCATGGGTCAAGGTTTGGTCTTTGATGCATTAGATAAAAACGCTGTTCCTTATTCAGGCTCCTATGGAGGTGCAGATACTTTATTGATGCATTCTATTGGGGTTTCTGCATATCCTGCTGGTGATTCTCTGTTTCTTGGATTTAGTATAGAAGCACTGCCAGGTGCAAAAGCCAATGATTCTTTAATATTAGAGTTCCGAAATAATTTGGGGGTTTGGACAAGAAACTCAGTTTATCATCTGGGAAATAATTCTGGTAGCAAAAATTATCAGATTTTTGTGAATTCAGGAAGAAACCGTCATCCGTTTTTTAGAGCCAGATGGATTTTAAAATCATCCTTATCGGCCAATGATACAGCCAAGTTTTTAGTAGGTGCTATTCGGTTTGTGAGGCGAATCTCTCTTCCTTTTGTTGATGATTTTTCTTCCACAAGAGTAAGTCCAGATAGAAACAAATGGGTAGATTCTTTTGTGTTCATCAACAATCAGTTTCCGGTTGAACAAGCTTCCTTGCAGGTAGCAACATTCGATGGCTTAAACCAATTTGGAAATGCTTATTCCAAGTTTGCTTTAAAAGCTGATGCTGATTTTTTACATACTTATTCCTTGAATCTTTCAGCATTAAAACCTGCTGATTCTGTTTATTTAAGCTTTTATTATCAATACGAATTGCAAGGAGAAACCGGACAAGTATTTCCGGATGATTCTTTTTCGGTTATGATAAGAAACAACAGGTTTAATCCGAATTCCTATCATTTATTATGGCAGGTATCAGCCAAAGATGCATCACCAAATGCATTTGTTAGAATTGATATTCCAATTACCGATACTTCTTTTTTTCATGATGATGTACAGATTCGTTTTAAAAATAGAGGTAGTTTAAGCGGTAACTTAAGTCATTGGCACCTCGACTATGTTAGATTTGATAAAGGAAGAAGAAAGAACGATGCATTTAATGATGTTTCGTTAACCAATACACCTCCTGTAAGATTAGGGATGTATGCATCAATGCCATGGAAGCATTATCAAGCAAACAAATCAAAATATGGAAATGATTCTGTGAGTTTGCGATTTGTAAACCACGATCAACAAACCTATTTGTTGGATTATTTCAGAACAGTTACCAATCCTGAAGGAGCCATCATAGAGCAATTCAATAATGTAAGTAACATCTTATTTAGGAGTGATACCCTAGTTAGATTTAATAGGCCCTTTGTATTTACAAGTTCATTTGGAACGGCTGATAGCTTGGTTTTTAATACCACCTATAAAGTAGGATTGTCAAGCAGTCAAAAAGATGCCATCCCTGCCAATGATACCTTCTCTGTTCCAAGTATCTTCAGCAATTATTTAGCTTATGATGATGGAACTGCAGAGGCTGGATATGGGATTAAAAACAAAACCAATTGCGGAGCAGCATTGAAATATGTTTTAGAAGTTCCTGATACATTATATGGGATGTATGTATTCTTCAATCAAAGCGAGAGTAATGTAAGTAATTCAACATTTAATCTCAAAGTTTGGAAATCGATTTCTAGAGTAATGGAGCCAGCAAATGATGATGTGGTGTTGTATAAATCCTCAGATTTAAAACCAGTTTACACAAATAAAATCAATGGTTTTGCCGCATTTAAAATTGAACCACCTATTGCCATTACCGATAGTTTTTATATTGGATGGGAGCAGACTCAAGCTTTTGTGTTAAACATTGGAATAGACAAAAATTTTCCTTTGGGTATCAACAGAAACATGTTCTTTAAGCAAGACGGACAATGGTATCCAACTGAATTAACAGGTGCTTTAATGATGCGACCAATTGTAGGTAAATGGATTGATTTGCCTGCATCTATACAAGAAAATAAAAATTTGAATACAGAGAAATTTGTAGTCTATCCCAATCCTTCCAATGGTAAATTTCACATCAACTCAAAACAAAATGAAGAGTTTTGGGTAAAACTATATGATTTGTCTGGAAGAGAATTAACTCAGTCTGAAACTCAGAACCAAGAAGTAGATTTGAGTGGATTCAATACCGGCGTTTATTTGCTAAAGATAGAGTCAAAAAAGAATTCACATACCAGTATTACAAAAATTATTATACAACCCTAAATTATGAATGATATAACAGTACATGAATTAAAAGAGAGAATGGACAAAGGCGAAAAGCTGAATGTTATTGATGTTAGAGAATTATTCGAATTTGAGGAATTTAACATCGGCGCTCAATTGATTCCATTAGGTGAATTGCCAGGAAGAATTGCTGAGTTAGAAGCCTATAAAAATCAAGAGCTCATTGTTCACTGCAGAAGCGGTGCTAGAAGTGGCAATGCTAAAATGTACCTCATGGATCAAGGTTTTGAAAATGTTCGAAATTTAATGGGTGGAATGCTTGCTTGGCAAGATCAATTTGGAATTTAATTTTCATGTTTTCTAATCGTTCAATTTCATCAAAAAACCAGTGGCTAAAAATAGTTTTTTGGCCATTTGTTTTTTTGATGGTCTTTGAATCTATTTTATGCCAAGAACCTGCTGTTAAGAAAACTGAATTTCTAAATCATGATACCTCAGTTCATTATGTGGGTAAAGAAGCTTGTAGGTCTTGTCACGGAGAAATTTATAATAGTTTTATTCAAACAGGGATGGGGCAATCATTTGGTCCCGCTACACGATTAAAATCTGCTGCAAAATTCAATCATCAAAAAGCGGTTTATGATAAAAAACTAGGATTGTATTACTTGCCCATTTGGATTGGTGATTCTCTATATATTAAGGAATTTGGTTTGAATGGGAAAGATACTTTTCATCAACGACTAGAGCGTGTAGATTATATCATTGGCTCGGGTCAACATACCAATTCACATTTAGGCTTAAGGAATGGTTATGTTTTTCAATTGCCATTAACATGGTATGCCCAAAAAAAACAATGGGATTTACCTCCCGGTTTTGAAGATGGAAGAAATGTAAGATTTTCGAGAGAGATAGGTATGGAATGTATGAGTTGTCATAATGCCATGCCTCAAGCGGATGAGTCTGCAATCAATAAATTTATTTCTATTCCTGATGGAATTGATTGTGAAAGATGTCATGGTCCAGGTGAATTACATGTAAGAGAAAAACTTGCAGGTAATTTAGTAGATACCAGCAAATACACAGATTATACCATTGTTAATCCTCGTAAATTAAGTTGGGAGCGACAAACGGATTTATGCCAAAGATGTCATTTGCAAGGCAATGCTGTTTTAAAGCCAGGAAAGGGATTTGGTGATTTTAGACCGGGTATGCGATTGGCTGATTTTTACAATGTTTTCATGCCTAAGTTCAATGGTGCCGAAAATGAATTTATCATGGCTTCGCATGCCCAGCGTTTACAAGAAAGTAAATGCTTTATTGAATCCAATAAAAACATAGACTTAAACGCTGTTAATACTGGTTTAAATCTAACTTGTATCAATTGTCACAATCCTCATATCAGTGTAAAATATACAGGCAAGCAAATTTTTAATAATGCTTGTATGAAGTGCCACCAAGTGGATGCTTGTAAAGAAATTCCCCAAAATAGAAAAGCGCTGAACGACAACTGCGTTTCTTGCCATATGCCCAAAAGCGGTACTGTAGATATTCCGCATGTAACTGTACACGACCATAAAATTAGGAAACCAGTAAAAATAAAAGAAGTAAAGGCTATCAAAGAGTTTGCCGGGTTGTATTGTGTAACCAAAGGAAACTTAAACAATTTAGATAAAGCACAAGCCTTTATGAATTACTTTGAGAAGTTTGAAGGCGACTCCAAAATTTCATTGGATTCTGCTGCATATTTTATTCAGTTTTTAGAAGCAGAAGAATCATATAATGCGCTAAAAATTCACTACGCTTTTCTTCAAAAAGATGAAATGACTGTATTGAAGATAGCCTCTGCTATTCAACCTCAACAAACTTCTGATTATTGGATGGCTTATCGAATTGGTCAATCTGCATTTAATCTGCAAGACTTTGTTTTGTCTGAAGTTTGGTTGAGAAGAGCAAGCGAACTAGCACCCAATAACCTGAAGTTTAAAAACAAATGGATGTTGGCTACCTTGATGTCTGGTAAAATTGATGAAGCCATTCAAATTCAAGAAGCCTCATTAAAGATTTATCCCAATCAGGAAGATGCTTGGTCTAATTTAGGTTTTGCATATGCCAATAAACAGCAATACGAAAAAGCTTTAGCATGTTACAATCAAGAATTAAAATTGTTTCCCTTTCACCAACAAGCGCTGTTGAATAGAGCTGGAGTTTTTCATTTACTTGGGAAAGATGATTTAGCAAAAAAAGACTTGAAATTAATCTTGCAATTGAAGCCAGGAGAAAGCAGAGCTAAAGCCATGTTAGCTGCCTTGAAATAGGTATGCAGAAAATTTCAGAAAAATCATTTAATTCGTATAGATGCCCTATCAATTCTTTAATCAATACCTTCAAACCAAAAAAGGATTTAAATTCCTTTCATTTATCATTGCTGGTTTATTAATCGTTGCTGTATATAAAATCTATGCCGACTTCTTTTCTCCAAATGTAAAAGGTGGCGACAAACAATTTAGTATCATCTATGTGCCCTCAACAAAAAACTTTGATCGATTTTGTTACGAGCTAGAAGCAAAAGGTGTATTGATGAATATTCAATCATTTAAACGTTTTGGAAAGCTTCTCAATTTGGATGAAAAACTGAAGCCAGGTAGGTATAAAGTAGATGCAGGGATGAGTAATTATGAATTGGTAAGGGTATTGTTGAGAGGTAGTCAGGAGTCTGTCAATTTAGTTTTTAATTATGCAGAACGTGCTGAAGATTTAGCTGCATTTTTTGGTCGAAACCTCGAATTGGATAGCCTTGCTTTACTGCATATTTTAAAGAATCCTGTTGAAGCCAAATTACATGGATTTGATACCAATACTTTTGTGAGTATGTTCATTCCAAATACCTATAATTTTTATTGGAATACCAATTCAGTGGAACTCGTAAAAAGAATGGATAAAGAGTATAAAAAATTCTGGACTCAAGACCGAATTGCAAAATCGATTCACCAAAAATTATCCCAATCAGAAGTCAGCATTTTGGCTTCTATTGTTCAGAAAGAATCCAATAAAGAATCTGAGATGCCAATCATTGCAGGTGTTTATTTAAACCGATTAAGAAAAGGAATTCCCTTACAAGCAGATCCAACTGTTATATATGCTTGGAATGAT
>JBMLPO010000366.1:0-5946 GCA_049242065.1 Bacteroidia bacterium | reverse complement strand
ATGGAATTGATTGTCCAGAAAAAGGTCAAGAGTTTTCTAAAAAAGCCAAAGATTTCACCTATCAATTTTGTATTGGAAAAACTGTTGTAGCAGAATTACTCAATACCGATAAATATGGCAGGTATATTGCCAATATTATTGTGGAGGGTAAAAGTCTGAATGAAGCATTACTGCTAAATGGATTGGCCTGGCACTATACCAAATACAATTCAGAAGAGAGATTGGCAAATTTAGAATTAAGAGCCAGAAAAAACCGTATTCATATTTGGAGTTTGTCTAATCCCATGGCACCTTGGATTTATAGGCATCGAGGCGAATTGCAATTGCTGAGCGCAATAGGTTCGGGTCAGGTTTATATCTGTAAAAGTAAAGGAGCAAAAACCTTTCATTATAAAATGTGTCAAGGACTTTCTAAATGCTCCAAAGGCATCGAAATACAAAGTTTATCTGAGGCCATTTCAGCAGGAAAGAAAAGATGTGCTTATTGTAGATGATTGACAATTGCTAAAGTTTCATGGTGTTTACGATTTACAAATAATTATCCCGCTCAGTATTTGTTCATTAAAATAATACTTGAAATCAAGCCCTATTCTCATCAAATAATTCAATAAATTGTATTCATGTTTATAGTGGTAGCCGAATCAGATTTTACAGGATATATAGTATCTTCTTATCATGAGGAGAAAGTTGCTGAAAGCCTATTTCATTATCTAGAAAGTGTCCTGTTTGGTGGCTTTCCTGTGGATTTAGCAGAATGGATGAACGCTCATATACCTGATGCTATTTGCTATCAAATTTTGGGGAATAAAGAATATATTTCATTAAGTAGAATGAGCATCTCTAATGGATTTACATCACTTTATTTGATTCAATTAAAGGAGGATTTACATCCGATTGATATGTTCATTTTAGAAAGAAAATACGGTAATGACAATTTTGATTTAGAAGTATTTGATGAATTTCAAGAAAAGTATGGCTTCTTTCCTGAAACATCCTCTAATTAATTTTTCAGAATAAATTCTCCTTGTCACAGTCATTATCAAAATTGACTTCTGAATTGATTGGAGGAGATTACATCATCTAATTATTTTTTCAATAAGAATATAAACTCTATGAACACTACATTTATAAAAAACAAAAAACCTGCTCCATTGCTGAAGCAGGCCTCCTGGTATCAATCAAAATTTACCCATTGTAGATTTTCTATTTTATGCCAAGGCTTCCAAAACCCTGAATCTTTCTAATTCAAAACCTTGTGCTTTTTTAATATCCTGTAATCCATATTCAACCTTGTTCAACATCATCCAGCAACGAGCCCTTTCTCTATATGCTTCTGCATGCTCTTTGTTTAATTGAATGGTGATATCTAAACTCTTTTTGGCTTCAGCATATCGTCCCATTTTAATGAGCACCAATGCCTCTTGGAAATGTGAGGCAGATTCAAAAGGCAGCATATCTAAAGCTTCTTTTACTGTTCTTAAAGCCAATTCCAATTCACCTTTTAAAACATATAATTCTGAAAGATGAACAATGATATCTGCTTTGGTATAAGCATCACTTGCCATTTCCAAAGCTTGAAAGAGTAATCCCTCTGCTAAATCATAATCCAATCCCGATAAATAATAATCAGACATGCCTATCATACAGGAAACCGAAAAGGGATGCTTAAACAACAAGCGACTAAATAAATCACCCGCCTTCTCATGTTCTCCGGTATGCAGAAAACAATAAGCCCTGATTAATTGCGCTTCTAGGTGATTGGCATTGAATAACAAATAAGAATTACTTAAATGTAATGCCGTTTCGAAAAAATTCCATTTCATAGCAGAATGTGCTTTTGCTAATAAATGACGTGGTTCAACCAGGCTTTGTGTTACTTGCGAAATCGTTTGTGTGTGTGACATAATCTTTTCTGTTTAGTGATTTGATGATTCAAAATTGCAAGTGTTCTCCGCATTCTATTTGCGGGCTGTAATAATTGATTTTATTGGGTTTATTAAAATATTTCTATTAATTT
Source organism: Bacteroidia bacterium (assembly GCA_049242065.1). Taxonomy (GTDB): domain Bacteria; phylum Bacteroidota; class Bacteroidia; order UKL13-3; family UKL13-3; genus CAISCU01. Next base: position 3,929 of record JBMLPO010000366.1, on the reverse strand, counting down.
GCGGACATGCCAAAGAATAAAAATGCATTAATGCGCTATCGAATCATTGATGCTTGTCTGAGAAACAGATTCAAACGTTATCCAAACAAGTTCGATATGATGCGAGCTTGCGAGAACTTAGGTTCAGTTTCTTTACGTACCATTGAGAAGGATTTGTATGATATGATGTATGATGAAGAATTGGGATACCATGCACCAATTGCTTATTCAAGAAGTGAAAAGGGCTATTATTATAATGACCCCGATTATTCCATCAATCAATTCCCCATTCAAGAGGCTGATTTGTCGGCATTAGAATTTGCATGTTCCATCTTGAGGCAGTTTGGAAACATTGATCCTGCAAGGCAATTATTAGAGTCCATCGACAAAATGGAAACCTATATGCGTGCTTCACATGCTTTAGATTCGAACTCTTGGCAACAATATATTCAAGCAGAAAAAAGTTTGGGTGATGGCGGCATGGACTTTATGGGTCCATTATTGGATGCCATCCGTTCAAAAAATAAATGCTTCATCAAATACAAACGATTTAATAGTGAAGAAGAAAAATCATATGTGTTTCATCCATATGTATTAAAACAATACCGCAATCGGTGGTATGTAATTGGTTATTTCGAAAATAGAAAAGCTAGCGGCTTATTTGCTCTTGATAGAATTCAGCAACTGGAGCCTTTGAAAGAGAATTTTCAGGTTGATAAAACCTTTAGTCCTGAGGATTATTTCCGTTACTCATTTGGCATCAGTGTTCAGCAAAACGCAAAACCACAAAAAGTAAAATTGAGTTTTCATCCCAATGAAGCACCTTTTTTAATTAGTCAGCCCCTTCATCAAAGTCAGAAAGTGCTCAAACAAACAGAAAAAGAATTTGTGATTGAATTAAAAGTATGGATTGGGTTTGAATTAATAAACAGCATTTTAGGATTTGGGCAACAAGTAAAAGTACTTGAGCCCAAATCATTACAGGAACAAATCATTGAACATTACAGGAATGCTTTAAATTTGTATTCTTAAAACCAATTCAATGCATTCAAAAGCACAAAAACTAGAGGCCTTTTCTAGGTTATTAGATATCATGGATGAATTAAGGGAAAAATGTCCCTGGGATAAAAAACAAACTTTTGAATCCTTGAGACATCTTACCATTGAAGAAACCTATGAAATGAGTGATGCCATTATTCAAGGCAACCTTACTGAACTCAAAAAGGAATTGGGAGATGTATTGTTACATATTGTTTTTTATGCAAGAATTGCGAGCGAGGATCAACACTTTGATATTGGTCATGTAATACATTCATTATGCGATAAGTTAATTGTAAGACACCCGCATATATATGGAGATGTAAAAGCTGAGACAGAGGAACAGGTAAAAGAAAACTGGGAGCAAATCAAACTCAAAGAAGGAAACAAATCTGTTTTAAGTGGCGTTTCAAAAGGAACTCCTTCTCTTGTAAAAGCTTTGAGAATGCAAGAAAAGGCAGCGCAGGTTGGTTTTGATTGGGAAACTGCAGAACAAGTTTGGGGGAAAGTAGAAGAAGAAATGAATGAGTTTAAAGATGAACTCAAAGCAGAAAATCAACAAAAGGCGCAAGAAGAATTTGGAGATTTACTTTTTGCATTGGTGAATTTGGCGCGTAAAAACGGACTCAATCCGGATGATGCGCTTGAATATACCAATCAAAAATTTCAAAAAAGATTCATGTATATTGAAGAAAAGGCAAAAGATGCAGGAAAAAATTTAACAGATATGAGTCTTGATGAAATGGATGCCATTTGGAATCAAGCCAAAACAAAGCCTGATTTAGCCAATTAAACATCCGATTGTAAGATTAAAATCAAACTCAAAACAATTATACTATTTTCATGTTTCTTGAATTTGTTATCTATAAATACTATGGTTCAAAAAGTTACAGATTTAGAATTCAGCGACTTAATAAAAAGTCAGGAAAATGTGGTAGTAAAATACTTTGCCAATTGGTGTGGATCATGCCGCTTATTTGCGCCTAAATTCACCAAAATTTCGAATAAAGAAGAATACAAAAACATCACCTTTCTAGAAGTTAATGCTGAAGAAAATCCTGCAGCTAGAAGATTTGCTGGTGTGAGTAATCTGCCATTCTTCGCAACCATCAAAAATGGCGAATTGGTAAAAGGCGATACAACAGCAAAAGAAGAAGCTGTTGAGAACATGCTTAAAGAACTCATTGCTTAATCAATTAAAACATTGAAATCAAACAACTTGGTGTAAAACTTACACTAAGTATTTTCCTAATTTTTAAAATTTGGAATAGATTTGTAAGTTAATTATGCAGGTATCAGTAATAAAATTTTTAGCAGAAAACTATCAGCTTCCTGAACTCAGAAAGGCTGAAGAAGCGCTGCTGAATGAAGAAAATCCAGAAATAGTGATTGAAGGCAAAGACGAGTGTGAGCGATTAACGCATGTATTGGCTGCAGTTGAAATTTTAGAATCAATGGAAACAAAACAAACTGATTTACGTCAATGTATCCGTGAATTCTCACAAAGGGTGAGGAATAGCATCTCTTAATAACTATTTCATTTTCAATCATTTTAACTTTTTAAGAAAGGAGATTTTGTCAAATGTTGATAAACTCCTCACTTTTGGCAATAAATTATTAAGAAAAACCATGCAGAAAAGCCCTAAAAATCTATTTTTGCGAGGTTTTTATAAAGCATATGTCTACACCAACAGATTATTTAGCAATTTTTATACAGTTTTTAGTGGCGATGGGCTTCGTGGTTACGACCATGGTTGTCAGTCACTGGGCTGGTCCTAAACGTAAAACTGCCGACAAGTTAGCGGTTTTCGAATGTGGAATTGAATCGGAAGGAAATGCGCGCATGCCGTTTTCAATCCGATATTTTCTTACAGCTATCCTATTCGTATTGTTCGATGTGGAGGTTGTATTCATGTATCCTTGGGCTGTAAATTTTAAAGCTTTAGGAACAATTGGCTTCGTAGAAATGTTACTTTTTGTAGGAACACTTTTGTTGGGTTTTGTCTATATCATGAAAAAAGGCGCCCTTCAATGGGAAAAATAATTTAAACCATGTCTATTCAATTAGCAGATGCACCTCCCGGCTTACAGGGAGCAGGATTTTTCGCCACATCATTAGATAAGGCGGTTGGATTAGCTAGAGCCAATTCAATCTGGCCTTTACCATTTGCAACTTCATGTTGCGGTATTGAGTTCATGGCCACCATGGCTTCCAATTACGATATGGCTCGTTTTGGGGCAGAGAGATTAAGTTTTTCTCCACGTCAGGCCGATTTATTAATGGTCATGGGAACCATTGCTAAAAAAATGGGTCCTGTTGTTCGTCAGGTTTACCTTCAAATGGCAGAGCCTCGTTGGGTAATTGCAGTTGGAGCCTGTGCTTCAAGCGGTGGTATTTTCGATACTTATTCTGTATTACAAGGAATTGATAAAGTAGTTCCTGTAGATGTTTATGTACCGGGCTGCCCTCCTCGTCCTGAACAAATCATTGATGGTATCACAAAAATCCAGGAGTTGGTTAAAAATGAATCTTTGCGTCGCAGAAATTCACCTGAATACCAAGCATTGCTGGCTTCTTATGGCATACAATAATGGCTGAAATCAATAACGGATATTTATTCAACGAAATTCAGGAGCAATTCGGTCAATCCCTTATTTCTCATGAAGAGCCATATGGTTTACTCACCATTGAATTTGAATCAGGTAAAATTTTGGATTTATTGAAGTTCTTATACGAACATCCACAAATTCAAATGCAATTTCTTACCGACTTATGCGGTATTCATTATCCGCATCAAAGTGGTAAAGAATTGGGAGTAGTTTACCATGTTCACAGTTTGATCCACAATCTTAGATTGAGAATTAAATGTTTCATGCCAAGCGATCAAGCTTTTATTCCAAGCATTACTTCA
>JBMLPO010000365.1:0-10487 GCA_049242065.1 Bacteroidia bacterium | reverse complement strand
TTCGTTTTACTCGTTCCGTTCCAAATTCTAATATGCCATCAATGAATTCATAAGGTTTATAATCATTCAATGCACATTGGTGGAAGATAGCTGTGGCGGGTGTCATGCCAGGCAATGAATTCACTTCAATGAATATCACTTCAACTTTGTTATTTTGAAGTATCCTTACAAAAGCATCAATTCTGCAGTAACCTTGAACATTTAATACTTTAGCAGCTTCTTTTATTTTTTGTTGAACTTGTTTACTAATACTCTTATTCATTTGAGGTGTTTTCGCATAACGTGCAGGGGTAATATTTTGACCTTGTCCTGCAAGAAATTTCTCCTCCAATGAAAGGATCTCTCCTTCAGCTAATGTTTCACTTGGTTCAAAAGTTTCATATACCAAACGACTTCCTTTATAGTGAGTCATTAAGCCTCCTGTAACTTCTAAAAAGTGTTTAGCTTTTCCTTTTTCAACAAATTTTTCAATTAAGAAATGAGGCTTCTTTGGAAACTCTTCTTTTGGTTTCAATTGTAACCTCTCGGCAAGTTCCTGACTAATCTCTAATCCAGGTCTAAATGCTCCATCTGCAAAGGCCAATAATTGTTCTCTGTTTTTTATTTTTTTAACTGCACTACTGCAACCATCATCTGCAGGCTTTGCTATCAAAGGATATCCTATTTTTTCAATTTGAGCAATACACTTTGCTTGGTTTTCCTTCCATTCAGCTTCTGCTATTAATGCATGTTCAGCTACAAGAAATCCTTTCTTTTTTAATAACTCATTTGTGTTGAATTTGTTGATGGTTAATTGCGAACTTTCAACTCCAGAACCATTATAAGGCATCTTTATTTTGTTGAGTTCTTTTTGAATAGTGCCATCTTCTCCAGGACGTCCGTGTAATGCGATGAATACACAATCCGCCATTTTTTTCAATTCGCTATAACTGATTTCTCTGGGTTCAAACAACTCAATATTGCTGTATTTTTTTAGAATGTTTTTACACTCATCAGCAATTTTATTCATGATGCTTGCTCTTTTGTAATGCAATACTTTTTCTTTGATATCATCAGCATTGTCTTTGAGCATCACATGTACTGGAAGTAAATGTAAAGAATGCGCATCATCATTACCAGTTACAAAAACTGGAAAGGCTTCATATTTATCTGAAGAAGCAAGTTTTTCGAAAATGTTTCTTCCGCTTTCAACCGAAATATGTCTTTCTGAACTATAACCTCCCATCATAACAGCAACTCTTTTCTTTTTGGTTTTTTTGCTGCTTTGTAATTCTATGAGTTGATCAATTCTATTCAATAGTTCTTGATATAGATAATGAATCGACAAACTTCTTACTCTTTCGGCAATAGAGGTACGAATGATATAAGTTAAGAACTGAGAGGGATTCAAACCTATTTCTGCCGCTTGGTGAAAGAAGAATGAAGATGGCATCATACCTGAAGTGGTATTCGGATCGTTCAAAAACAATTCACCTTTGCTGCTTAAGAACCCATCGATACGGGCATAAACATGGAAGTTAAAATGATTGAACAATTCAGTACAAGCTTTTCTGATGTCTTCAATTTTACTGTCTTCAATATCAATTGGAGTTACTTTTCTGCTTAAACCTGGTAAGTATTTACTTCTATAATCAAATACCTCTTTTCCTTTAACAATTTCAGTAGGAGGTAGGGCCACAGGGGTTCCATCTTCTTGTCTGATCACTATACATGAGAATTCTCTGCCTTCAATAAAGCTCTCTACCAATACTTCAGATTCACTGTAAATGCTCTCTAAAATGACTTCATTTTTTGTTTTGAATGATTTATCCAAGTAAGCCCATAAATCATCAGGATGAATCAGTTTTTGTCCATTAGAAATAGCTGGTAAACCAATTCCTTCTTTGATATCTGTGATTTTTTGTACAAATAAGAATTTCTCATCTTTAGATAATTCAGTCCACTCTTTTTTGCTAATTTTTTGAATGAATAAAGCCTTTAATGCGGCATGTTCAAAGCTTTTAAATTGATTATCTGAAATAACAGAAACCCCAACAGAACTGCCTTGATTGGCGGGCTTCACCACAAAAGGGATTCCAATTTTTTCTAGAATGCGTCCGTGTATTTCTTTTAATAAATGAATTTCTGATTTTTTGAAGGCATCGTATTTAGGAACGGGCATGCCTGCTGCATTCATGAGTTCTTTTTGCAAACGTTTGTTCATACCTAAGGAACTTGGTAAGATACCAGAACCAGAATAAGGAATGCCATTCCATTCTAATAAGCCTTGTAATGTTCCGTCTTCTCCAAAATTTCCATGAAGCGCAAGAAATGCAAAATCAATTTGTTGTTTAATGTCTGTTATGCTCAGTGGTTTGCCGATTTTTTTCGCCATGGATCGGCCATCATCTTCATAAGCTTCTTTGATGTTTTCAGCATAAACCTGAATGCCATGTTTGTTGTTCTTCAAAAATTGAACAGGCGGATAAAAATCGCGTATGGAGCCTTTGTAGATATAATGCCAGTCTAATAATATGAATTGATTAAAACTATCTACAAATATAGGAATGGCTTCAAACAGACTTTTATTCAGGTTGTCATAAACGGTTCTACCTCCGGCAAATGATACTTCACGTTCACGGGAGTTTCCTCCAAAAAATATTCCGATACGTATGCGATTACTCATGTTTCAAACTTAAGGCTTGAAATTGAATAAAGGATACCTAAAATCATTCAGATTCATTCCTTTTTCCATATTCGCATGTTGAAAAACGCTGTTCGCGACTTAATTTAATCACAATTGCCTATTTGTTAGCTTGAAAATTGAAAATCAAACACAATTAAATTAGCAGATTTGGGCATCCTTGTAGTCTCAAGCAGATTTTTTATTCTTTAAAATTTTGGCAAGGCTTTTGCACATAAAAGAAAAGTGTAAATTAGCGAGGTCAAAAAAGAAATCGCACCGATTTACAATTGACCTTTTACCAATAAAAATTTAAGACATGAAAAAATTACTTTCAATCGCTCTGTTTATCTTCTTCAGTGTCTCAGCATTTGCACAACAAGATGTTCAGACGATGCCAGATTTAACTTTAAAAGATGTGAATGGTAAGCCCATTAATATGGCTGATTATTCAAAAAAAGGTAAGATAGTTATTGTGAGTTTTTGGGCTACTTGGTGCTCTCCTTGTAAAAAGGAATTGAATAATATCAATGAAATTTATGATGAGTGGAAGACCAAATACAATCTTGAATTGGTTGCTGTTTGTACAGATAATGCAAGAAATGTAGCTAAGGTAAAACCCTATATCGATGGTCAAGGTTGGGAATATGAGGTGGTGATGGATGTGAACCAAGATTTACAACGTTTGATGAACATTGTACAAATTCCACATACTTTTTTAATCGATCAAAATGGTCATATTGTTTATCAGCATAGTGGTTATGTAGAAGGAGATGAATTTATGCTAGAAGAAAAAATAAAAGCGCTTCAAGGCAAAAAATAAATGTTTAAAAAACTCCTCTTATCAGGAATATTATTGAGCTCCTTTCCGAATTTTAGTGTCGGTCAGGAGCTCAATTTGCATACTGAAAAGGGAAAAGAGTTTCCTCAGTTCTTTGTGAGCAATCAAGGTGCTTATTGTGAATATGATGCATTGGATTTCAATGGTCAAGCTATGTATATCTGCACCCAGTCGAATCTTGCATCGGCGCAAATGGTGGGCACTCAGCAATTATGGCCTGGAGGAATTCTCAATCTGAATCTCACTGGAAATTCTCTCAATAAATTGGGCATGTGGGATGGTGGAGCCATCAGAATCTCCCACCAAGAATTAGTTGGTAGGGTTCAAAACATGGACTCTGTTAGTGTGAGTTCTCATTCAACCCAAGTGGCTGGACAAATGATTGCTACTGGTTTGAATCCTGCTGCCAAAGGGATGTCCTATCAAACTAGATTAAAGGCATGGAACTTCACCAATGATAACAATGAAATTATTCAGAACGCAGCCAATTTATTGGTAAGCAACCATGCTTATGGCACTACTGTTGCTTGGCAAAATATTGGTGGAAATATTTATTGGTATGGAGATTCCGCTTTGAATATGTTCAGAGATTGGAAGTTCGGTTACTATGATAACAGAGCAAGAATTTGGGACAGTGTTTCTTTTGTTCATCCTTATTTTTTGATGGTAAAAAGTGCGGGTAATGACAGAGGCTCTTTTGTTGCTCCTGGTACTACACATTATTATTGGAATGGCAATGCATGGGCCTTGAGTAATACAACAAGAGATACTGTTGGTCCCTATGATTGTATGGCTACTTTTGGTAATGCGAAAAATATTTTAACAGTAGGAGCTTGTGTAACAGATACCAATTTTCTCAATGGAACTGCCAGTATCAATGTGTTCAATTATAGCAGCAGAGGTCCTACAGATGATGGCAGAATTAAACCTGATTTAGTTGCGCCTAGTGGTTTGGTTTTAAGTTGTACCTCTACGCATGATTCTGCTTATGCGGCATTAGGCGGTACTTCTATGTCTGCTCCTAATGTGGCAGGTTCTATGATTTTACTTCAAGAATATGCCAATCAATTAACAGGTCGTTTCATGAAATCGAGTTCCTTAAAGGGTTTGGTTTTACATACTGCAAGGAATGGAAATTTATCAATTCCCGGTCCTAATTATGATTGTGGTTGGGGTTTACCTAATTTTCCTAAAGCAGCCAATTACCTAAGTCAAAGAGCTGTGAATGGAGTAGATGAATTGAAATTGAATTCAAATGATTCCATCAAAATTAAAATTAGAATCAAACAAACAAGTGATACACTCAAGGCTACTATTTGTTGGACGGATCCCAAAGCCGCAACAGGAACTCCTGCCTATAATGATAGCACTTTAAAATTAATCAATCACTTGGATATGCGTTTGCGTTTGTTAGGGAATACTATTGCATATCCTTTTGTTTTAAATCCAAATCTTCCAGCGCAAGCAGCTACTAAGGGTGACAATTTCAGAGATAATATTGAACAGATACATGAAACAGGTTTAAGTTCGAATGTTTATGAAATGCTTATCAATCATAAAGGAACTTTAACGAACAATGAACAAAACTTTTCTTGGTTATGTGACCTTCTTTATGAGCCCTTGCAACCAACTTCAAATTTGTTGTTTACTGCAGTGAATAATCAGCAAATAGGACTTTCCTTCAAAAAAGGATCAGGTGAAAAAAGAATTGTTGTGGTTCAGCCTGGGTTAACGAATGGAGCTCAGCTATCAGATGGACTTAGCTATTCAGCTTCTTCAGTGTATGGATTAGGAAGTAATTTATCAAATGGAGCCTTTGTGGTTTATAATGATACGGGATCCTTCGTAAATATTACTGGGTTATCTGCAAATCAGAATTATACAATAAAAGTGATTGAATACAACGGAACAGGTGCACAAAGTTTATATGCCAATAGCAGGTCTGTTTCCATTAGCACACAGACTTTGCCTGTTGAATGGTTGAGTTTTGAAGCAAAACAAATCAGTGAGAATGAGGTGGCGTTAAATTGGAGAACTGCCTCTGAAAGAAACAATAATTACTTCGAAATTCAAAGGGCAGAGAATATAGAAAATTTTGCTACCATAGATACCATTCCCTCCAATGTTCAATCAGGTATTGTTAACTATTATCATTATGTGGATACGCAAATAGTGAATTTACCTTCTACTATCTATTACCGCATCAAACAAGTTGATTTAGATGGGAAATCTAGTTATAGTAAAATAGTTCCAGTTGCCATTTCTTATCCTTGGGACTTGGATTTAATTTATCCAAATCCATTCGAAAATCAAATCACACTCAAATTTAAAAGCAACTATGAAAGTCCAATTGAATTGAGTATTTATAATACTTTGGGTGAATTGAAATTAAAAGAAACAATAGATATTTCTAATAAAATATTGGTTGATGTTTCTACTGCGAATTTGGTATCGGGTGTGTACTTTCTTCAGCTAAAATCAGGTGATTTTATCAAGACTTATCGCATCATCAGATTATAAAATCTGCAAAGAGATTGAAAGATCACTTTAGTTTATTTATCAGATGATTTAAAAAGCGAAATCGCATTATAGAGAAATAAGATATTTACAATTAATCCAATTATTCCTGGAATTAAAGAAGATTCACCTTGGTAAAGTGAATTGCCATATGTCCAATCTGCACTTTTAAAATCTAAATAAGTATAAAAGGAAGTAACCAAAAACAAGATACTGCTGATCCATTTTTGTTTGTTGAAATCAGTTACTGAAATACCTAATAAAAGTATGAGTAATCCAATCACAATCATATGGACATAGACCCACAGAATGGCATCGTAATAATGAGCTGATTGTAAAACCAAATCTGGCACCTTGAATTCGCTCATGCTGTTCATTAAACCCTTTGCAAATAATGAAGCAGATAAGAACATATACAAGACACCAATGAAGACATAAATAGCTTTAAAGTTGAGTTCAAGTTTTTTCATTTCAGCAGTTTTAGAATTCAATTTTGATTTGAGAAAAATAATGAAATCGGATAAATCGAAGGGCTTACATAAGTGATTTTAAGGTGTCGTAAACATCTTGTTTAACGGGTGCCAAAGGCAATCGTACTATGTTTTTACAAATTCCCATCATACTTAAAACAGCCTTGATACCACCAGGATTCCCATCGTAGAAGATTGCTTTCATCATAGGGTATAATTGGTAATGTAATTTTCTTGCAGTTTCAAAATCTCCCTTTAAACCCAAACGTACCATTTCGGAAAATTCTTTTGGGTAAGCTTGTCCTATAACTGAAATGACACCATTCATCCCCATTGCAAGAAAAGGTAATGTTAAGTTATCATCTCCACTAATGATTTCAAAAGTATTGGGTTTGCCATGTATTAAATCCATAAACTGCTCTGAGTTTCCACTTGCTTCTTTAATGGCAATGATATTGGCATGATTTGCTAATTTTAAAGTAGTAGAAACAGCCATATTACTTCCTGTTCTTCCAGGAACATTGTATAAAATTACAGGCTTTGGACAAGCATTGGCTATGGCTTCATAGTGTAAATAAATGCCATCTTGATTGGGTTTATTATAATACGGACTTACAGATAGAATAGCGTCGTATCCAGTAAAATCAAATGATTTGATTGTATCAATAATTTCTGTGGTATGATTTCCTCCAATACCTGCTACACAAGCAACTCTGCCTTTGGCTTGAGATTGAATGAATTGGTAAACCTGTTTTTTTTCTTCTTTTGATAATGTGGCTGTTTCTCCGGTTGTTCCCAATGCAACCAAATATTCAACCCCACCTTGAATACAATGTTCAATGATATTCGACAATGCATCAAAATCAATTGAATAATCCTCTTTGAATGGTGTTACCAATGCAATTCCTGTACCTCTCATGTAAGTAGATTTTATTAAAGGCTCAAATTTATTGGATTTTCGGGGCAAATTGCTTAGTTGAACAATTTTTTTTAGTTTAAATCTGAAATACACTTATTCGTGAGATTTGGTAGTACAGATTTTAAGAATAATTGTTGAAAGGTGAACAAATCTGTTGAATTGTGCTTTGTGGCCAAATTTATATTTGTCAGCGTGTACGCCATCGTAGATATTGAAACCACTGGAGGACATCCGTCCGCTAATGCAGTTACAGAAATTTCTGTTTATATCAGCGATGGTGAAAAAGTAATCGACCAGTTTGAAACGCTCATCAATCCAGAAATAGCTATTCCTTCTTACATACAAGCATTTACAGGGATTTCAAATGAAATGGTACAAGATGCACCTCCCTTTCATGCCATTGCTCCACAATTAAAATCAATATTGGATGATAAAATTTTTGTGGCTCATAATGTCAATTTTGATTATAGTTTCATCAAACACCAATTTGAATTAGCTGGCATCAATTATCAGTCGAAAAAGCTGTGTACAGTTCGTTTAAGTAGAAAAATTATTCCAGGTCATCGTTCATATAGTTTAGGTAATATTTGTGCATCCTTGAATATCCCACTAAGTAATAGACACAGAGCAGGTGGGGATGCAATGGCTACTGTTTTGCTTTTTCATCATTTATTAAAAAATGACCATGAAAAAGTAGTGGAAGAAAGTTTGAAGAAAGGTTCAAAAGAACAATTACTACCACCCAATTTACCTAAAGAAGATTTCGATAAACTTCCTAAAACAGCAGGGGTTTATTATTTCATTGATTCAAAAGGATTGGCACTCTATGTTGGAAAGGCTAAGAATATCAAATCAAGAATTTCAAGTCATTTCAGTGGCAGTCTAAAGGGAGCTCAAAAGCAAAATATGTTTCGTGAAGTTCATGGACTCAGTTTTGTGAGCACTGGAAATGAATTGATGGCCATGTTATTGGAAAGCCATGAAATTAGAAGGTTATGGCCTGATGAAAACAAAGCTCAGAAAAGAGTTCAAGCAGTATATGGTCTGTTTGATTACTTGGATCAAAATGGGAAAATCAGATTTGGAATCGATAAGGTTAGACGAGAGCAAAGGCCCTTGGTCACATTTGGTTCAAGGCATGCTGCACTTTCATACATGCAGAATTTAATTGATGAATTTCATTTGTGCCCCAAATTGTGCAACCATCAAACCAATCCAGGCGAATGTATATCGGTGAAAAATGATATCTGTGATGGATTGTGCATGGCAAAAGAAAATATTGAGGCTTATAACCAAAAAGCTCAAGCATTTTTTGATCAGTTAATGGCGGAGAAAAAAGCTTATTATATTGTTGGTAAAGGCAGAAACCACAAAGAACAAAATGTAATTATTTATGAGCCTGGCTCCTTTATTGGATATACCTATGTGAATATTAAAGCACAATTAGATTTTGATGTTTTAAAAGAGGAGTGTACCCCATTAAAAATAAACAGTGTGATGGAATCTATATTAGCTCCTATTGTGAATGGAGAAAAAAGCAAAGGCTATAAAGTATATGCGCAAATGAAGATGGCAATGGTATGATTTAATCTTCTTTTAAGCCTTGATTCTGTATGGCAAAATAAAGTTTTAAAAATTGAAGTCGAATCAAACAGATTCGACTTTTTTTTGTTTTACGAGCAAGCTATTTACAATCAATTTATTTTTTTTAAAACAATAAGTAAGAATTATTTAACACATAAAAATGCTTCTCATCATAATACCTCAATATTTTTGAAGGCATTTTTATAAAATAAACCATCAACATAAAAATAATGACCACACTCATTTTTAACTTTTTGTCTAAAAACAGGAAAAGAAAAGTTCAGTTATCTTTCATTCAGTCCTTTTGTTTGTTTTTGCTTTTTATAACAGCATTACAAACAAATGCACAAACAGCTAATGGTTTTCTTGATTTTGGAACTGCCACTTCAAATACCACCGCAACAACAACAAACACAGGGTTTGGTGGTGTAAGAGTTGGTACCGCGGGTGGAGGTTTCACCATACAGAATCCTGGTCAATCAATTGGAATAAATGGAGAATTAAGGGGAATAGCACCTAGCTCTGCCTCCATCAATAGTGTTGGTATTACAAGCACAGAGTATGGCTCTGCAAGTTCATTATTTACAATTAGCTTTGATTTACACCTATCTGGAGGAAGTAGTGGTATTTGGTATTTTTTTGCGGGAAATGGTACTTCATTTGCCACAGCGCAAACTTCTGGGTTTACAAGTGCACAAGTATTTACGGGTTTAAGATGGACGTTCGGAGCATCTAATTCCATTACAACTGATTATAGAAGTGGGACCAGTTGGGTTTCTACAGGTGGCACACCATTTTCACAAAATACTGCATATCAGGTGACCATAATAGGAAACAATGGTTCTAGTACCATTAATTACGGAGCTTCAAATATTTATTCAGTTGCTGCGAACCGCTTTGATTTGTGGGTGAATGGAGTTTTGGTGGGAAATGATTTAACCAAAGGAGCTATTGGCAATACAACTGCTATCAATGCTTTTAGATTTTATGGGGAATTATCAACTGGGAATGTAGCACAGATTGCTTTAGATAATGTTAGATGGTATAATTCATGTGTTTTACCTCCAACTCATTTGAATTTCGTAAATGTGCCAAGTACGGGCAGTAGTTCAACAAATTTAAGTTCTTATGCAGTTGAAGCTAGGTCGGGTTCAAATACTGGTCCGATTGCGGATCAATTTACAGGAGTAATAACTGTATCTAAGTTTAGTGGAGCGGGAAACTTAACAGGAACATTAAATCCCAATGCAATTGCCGGTGTTGCAAGTTATGCTAATTCGCAATTTGATGCCGCTGGAACCTATGCTTTGTTAGCATCAGCAGCAGCACCCATTGTAGCAGATACTTCTGATAATATTGTTATATCTGGAGGTGGTCCTTGTGTGCCTCCATCAACTCAAGCTACATCTTTGAATCTGGTCTCTCCAAGTTCAACTAGTATTCAAGCCGATTGGACCGCTGGAAATGGCTCTGGTACCATGATTGTTGTTAGAC
>JBMLPO010000364.1:0-15845 GCA_049242065.1 Bacteroidia bacterium | reverse complement strand
GGTGCTGCATCAGTTGAATATGGCACAGAGGCAATTGGTGGTGTAATTAAGATAAAGCCTCAAGCTTATAGGCAAGAGAATGGAATTGATGGAAAAATCTCAATGAATTGCAATTCCAATAACGGGTCATTTGGCTTTTCTAATTTGTTGAATGGTACGCATGGCAATAAAAGGCATTTTCAATGGCGCCTACAAAGCAGTTATAAGTTTGGTGGTGATTCTCGCAGCCCCAATTATGTGATTTCAAATACGGGTTTTAATGAAACCAATCTGAATTTTTCATCTAATTGGCAAATATCAGAATCATTGGGCTTAGAGTTGATAGGTTCTTATTTTCATTCTGAATTAGCTATCATGAGGGCTGCTCATATATCCAATACAAGCGATTTAAAAAGGGCGATGAATAGCTCTGAACCATTAATTGTTCTGCCATTTACCTATACAATTGATAAGCCAAAGCAAGATGTGACTCATCAATTATTTGCGACAAAACTCAATTACCATTTGCCTCAATTAGGAACATTTAAATTTAACTATTCCTTTCAACAGAATCATAGAATGGAGTATGATAGAGGAGTGAGCTGGAATCCTAATTCAATCACACATCGTTTAGCTGCTTACGACTTAAAACTATACTCTAGTAATTTTGATTTGCTTTATGAACATCGTTTATCGAAGCGGATTTCTGGTAAAATAGGAAGTACTTTTCTTACACAAAGTAATATCAGTGGAGGAACGCAGAAGCCTATTATTCCTAATTTTATTGCAAATACATTTGGTGTTTTTTTATTTGAAAAATACCAAAGTTCACGATGGAATTTTGAAGCAGGAATGCGTTATGATTTTAGGATGCAATCGGTGTTTCAAACTAAGCAGAATAATGTTGTAGATGAGTTGAAACGAGATTTTTCTGGTTACACTTTTGTGGCTTCTAGTGCTTACCATATTCATTCTAATCTTTTGCTTCAATTTACCCAATCCTCAGCTTGGAGAGCACCTGCTGTAAATGAATTGTACAGTTATGGTTTACACAATGGTCTTGCTTCTTTTGAAATAGGTGATGCCAATTTGGTTCCGGAGTTTTCTTATAATTCTGATTTGGCATTTCAGTATAAATCAGATGCAATTTCAATGGAATTGAACCTGTTTAAAAATCTGATAAACAATTTCATTTATGCAAAACCTGATACCTCGCCAATTCTTACAGTTCGAGGCGTATTCCCAAGTTTTCAGTTTACACAGACCCATGCAGATTTAAGTGGATTTGAATGCAAAATGAATAAGCCATTTGGAAGGAATTACTTGGTTCATTTATCTTATTCTTATTTGTATGCAAGGGATAAAATTAAAAATCAGGCATTAATTTTTATGCCAGCAAATCGATTTAAATCCGCTCTTACTTATCAGTTCAATAAATGGAAAAAAGTAAACAATTTTCTTTTCAGTTTAGATTTAGATTACGTGTTCAAACAGAATAGATTTGTGAAGGGCCAAGATTATATTGATCCGCCTCCTGCCTATTTGTTAATTGGCATTCAATCTGCATTCAGTATTCAAACAAAACGTAGTAGTTTTTCATTGGTTTTGGGAGTGAAAAATCTCATGAACAATACGTATAGAGACTACTTAAATCGCTTTCGGTATTTTACCGATGAGCCAGGTAGAAATTTTTATCTATCTATTCAAATTCCAATTCAATATTTAAAAAATAAAAAGTAATCACATGAAAAATCAAATCATAAAAATAAATTTAATTTTAGTTAGTTTAATTAGCGTGCTCTCATCTTGTAAAAAAGAGGAAGCAAAGAATCCAGGAAGTGTCAATTCACAAGAACAGATTACATCAGTATATTTAAAAATTGCCAATTTGCAAGACAGTTCAGATTACCAAATGGTATTATGGAAAGACCTAGATGGTGATGGGGGAAAGGCACCTCAAATTGATACATTACGATTAAAAGATGCTGCCGAATACCAAGTAGAGGTTTTGGTTTTGGATGAATCAAAAGCAGAAACAGATACTGTTTCATTGGAGATTAAAAAGGAAGCAGATGTTCATCGATTTTTTTATAAACCGTCTGTAACAATTGAGCCTGCTTTAAGCATCAATTACTTAGATGTAGATTCGAAAAATCGTCCTGTAGGTTTGATGATGAATTTTAAAGTAGTGGGCTTGAACCTAAATTTACCGCTTTTGGGTAGCTTAAACCTGATTCTTAGTCATTATGATGGCGTAGAAAAATCTAATGAGATGTCGAGTGAATCTGATCTGGATATTGTATTTCCTGTGAAAATTACAAAATAGGGAAATGCTTATAGGAGGGAAGGGACATGGTATGCGTATCGTGTCCCTTCTTTTTTGGCCGTTTATCAAATAATGAGTCGAATGGTCATTTTTTAAATCAGATTTCCTCTCTTTTCTTTATTTTTCTAACTTGTTTGGTTCGAAATCAAAAGTCTAAATGAAAGACTGATTTGGTTCGAATGCAATGATTGGAGAAAAAGAATATGAAAAAGATTTTGATTGTTTCTGTTTGTTTGTTTGTAGGCTTTGTGATGTTATTGAGTTCATGCTCACAAGATCAAATGCAAAGCCAGGAAACGCCTTTGATTCCCTTAAATAGTTTTTTCAAGAACCCGGATATTTCCTATTTTCTATTATCACCTGATGGCGATAAAATTTCATTTACTAAGCCGTATAAAAATCGCATGAATGTGTTTGTTACCGTTTTGGGAACTAAAGATACATTTAGAGTTACATCAGTTGAAGACCGAAATATCATGTCGTATTTCTGGAAAAATAATAATCGAATTATTTACCTGAAAGATAAAGGTGGAGATGAGAATTTTCATTTGTATGCAGTAGATGCAGATGGAAAGAATTTAAAGGACCTGACACCGTTCGATAAAGTTCGTGTGCAATTGGTTGATGAATTAGTAGATTATGAAGACGAGGTGCTGATTGAAATGAACAAGCGTAATCCCGAGTTGTTTGATGTGTATAGATTAAACATCAAAACAGGTGAAATGAAAACAGTTGCAGATAACCCCGGTGGCATCAGCGACTGGATTACAGATCATACGGGTTCAATTCGTGTAGCCGTTCAAACAGATGGGGTACGATCAAATTTACTGTATAGAGAAAATGAAAAGAGTCCTTTCAAAATAGTCTTACAAACTTCATTTAAAGAACAGGTAAATCCTTTGTTTTTTAGTTTCGATAACAAGTATGTATACGCCTGCTCAAACCTAAATAGGGATAAAGCTGCCATCGTAAAATTTGATATTGCTCATGGCAAAGAATTGGAGGTTTTATTTGAACATCCAGAAGTGGATTTGGAGATGTTAGAGTATTCAAGGAAAAGAAAAGTTCTTACCTCTATCACCTATCATACCCAAAAAACTGAAATGAAGTTTTTGGATGATGAAACTAAAAATATCTATTCAAAGTTGAGAGAAAAGTTGGGTAATAAATATGAGATAATCATAACGAGTACCAATAAAAATGAAGACAAATGTTTGGTTCGTACCATTAGCGACCGCTCTTTGGGAGCAAGTTATTTTTATGATATTAGCAAAGATGAACTCAGTAAAATTATTGAAAGAGGTCCGTGGTTAAATGAAGAAAATCTTTCTGAGATGAAACCCATTTCTTATCAATCTAAGGATGGATTAACTATACATGGCTATCTTACTTTACCAAAGGGATTAGATGCTAAAAACTTACCTGTTATTATCAACCCACATGGAGGTCCTTGGGCTAGAGATTACTGGGGTTTCAATCCAGAGGTTCAATTCTTGGCGAATAGAGGTTATGCTGTTTTACAAATGAATTTCAGAGGATCTACTGGTTATGGAAGAAAATTCTGGGAAGCAGGTTTTAAACAATGGGGTAGAAACATGCAGCAAGATATAAGTGATGGTGTAGAATGGTTGGTAAAGAAAGGCATAGCAGACCCAAAAAGAGTAGCCATTTATGGGGCCAGTTATGGAGGATATGCCACCTTAGCTGGATTGACTTTCACGCCTGATTTATATGCATGTGGAGTTGATTATGTGGGTGTATCAAATATGTTTACTTTTATGGGTACCATACCACCCTATTGGAAGCCTTATCAGGAAATGTTTCATGAAATGGTAGGTAATCCAAAATCCGATTCAATTGCATTAAGAGAAGTTTCACCAGTATTTTATGTTGATAGAATCAAAGCGCCTTTATTCATTGCACAAGGAGCTAACGACCCTAGAGTTAATAAAGCAGAGAGTGATCAAGTTGTAGAAGCTTTAAAGAAAAGAGGTGTGCAAGTTGAGTATATGGTGAAAGACAATGAAGGACATGGTTTTGCGAACGAAGAAAATCAATTTGATTTTTACGGAGCAATGGAGCGCTTTCTGGCTAAATATATTGGTGGTAGAATTTCAACTCAAAGCCCTAAATAATTCATGATTAAGTTACAGTCGATAGAAAAAAGTTATTCGGTTGGAGGTAATTCCTTAAAAGTTTTAAAAGGAATTAATACTGAAATTGAGAAGGGAGAATTGGTGTCCATTATGGGTTCTTCGGGTAGTGGGAAATCAACCTTGTTAAATATATTAGGAATACTTGATGATTATGATTCTGGTACTTACCACTTGAATGGGCAACTGATTCAACATATGAATGAAACACAAGCTGCCAAACTAAGAAATCAATTCATTGGATTTGTATTTCAATCATTTAATCTGATCTCATTCAAGAATGCCATGGAGAATGTAGCATTACCCTTGTACTACCAAAAGGTGCCTCGTAAAAAAAGGAATGCATTGGCTATGGAATATTTAGAAATGGTTGGATTAGCGCCATGGGCAAACCACATGCCTAACGAACTTTCAGGCGGACAAAAGCAGCGAGTAGCAATTGCAAGGGCTTTGATTTCACAACCCAAAATGATATTGGCCGACGAACCAACAGGTGCCTTAGATACACAAACCAGTTATGAGGTGATGTCATTATTGAAGGAAGTGAATTCAAGGGGGATTACTGTTGTTATCGTAACTCATGAACATGATATAGCTGAAATGACCCAAAGAACCATCCGATTAAAAGACGGTTTAATTGTTTAAAGATGTTTGATATAGATAAATGGCAGGAAATATTTGCGAATTTATCTCGCAACAAACTGAGAACCTTTTTAACAGGTTTTAGTGTTGCTTGGGGTATATTCATGCTGATAGTGCTGTTGGGTGCTGGAACAGGTCTTGGAAATGGCGTCAAGCATCAATTTAATAGAGATGCTGTAAACAGTATTTGGTTAAATGCAGGCAAAACATCCGTGGCTTATGAAGGCTATCAACCTGGAAGAGATATCAAATTTACCAATGAAGATTTTGATTACGTAAACCGGAATTATAAAAACATGGAACATGCCAGTGCTAGGATGCATATGTGGGATGTGAAATTGTTTAGTTATAAAAACAGGTATGGTAGTTTTAATATGAAAGGGGTGCATCCTGGTATGATTTATCCTGAGAAAATTGTTGTCATTCAAGGAAGATTTATCAATGATCTTGATATCCAGGATTGCAGAAAAGTTGCTTGTATTGGTAAAAAAGTAGCTGATGATTTGTTAAAAGGTGAATCACCACTGGGCAAAGAGATTAATATCAATGGCATTTTATTTCAGGTAGTAGGAGTTTTTACTGATGATGGAAATGATGAAGACAATAGAAGGGCTTATGTGCCTGTTACTACTACTCAGAAGGCCTTTACTGGAACCAATCATATTGATCAGATTGTGATGACCATCAATGAAAATGATATGGAAAAGAGTGAAGCTTTTACAGATGAACTGCGTGAAATGTTAGCTCGAAGACATCATTTTGACCCCAATGATAAGAAGGCAGTTTTTGTTTGGAATAACCTAACTGAGTTTAAGCGCATCATGGGATTGATTAATGGGATTAATATTTTTATTTGGATTATAGGTATTGGAACTTTAATAGCTGGAATTGTTGGTGTAAGTAATATTATGATGATTGTAGTGAAAGAGAGAACCAAAGAAATTGGTGTTAGAAAAGCTTTAGGTGCAAGCCCACGAAGCATAATTTTTCTGGTATTACAAGAAGCTGTTTTTATCACTTCGTTGTTTGGATATATTGGTTTGGTATTTGGTATCTTCTTACTCGAATTGTTTAAGAATCATGTACCGGGTTCCGATTTTTTTAGAAATCCTGAGGTGGATTTGAGTGTGGCATTAATGGCAATGTTATTGTTAGTTATCGCAGGTTTATTAGCAGGCTATTTTCCAGCAAGAAGAGCATCAGCTATTCATCCAATTGAAGCTTTAAGAGACGAATAAATATGCTGATAGACAACGATAGATTAAATGAAATTTACCAAACCCTGAGTAAAAACAAACTCAGAACAGGACTCACTGCGTTTGGAGTTTTCTGGGGCATTTTTATGTTAATGATTATGCTAGGTTCAGGTAAAGGTTTAGAAAATGGTGTTACAAAATCATTTGGCGGTTCTGCTACCAATGCCATTTATATGTGGACGCAAACTACAACCATAGCTTACCAAGGTTTACCAAGAGGAAGGTCTTATAATTTTCAGGTTGAAGATGTGCAGGCAATCAGAGATCATGTACCCGAAATTGAATACCTCGCTCCTTCGTGTCAGCTAGGCGGCTATAGGGGTGATAACAATGTGAGTAGAGGAATTAAAACTGGTCCATTTGCCGTAAGAGGAGATTTTCCCGAGAATAAATTCATACAAACATTTAAGATCCATGAGGGCAGGTATATCAACGATTTAGATATTGCTGAAAAGAGAAAAGTTTGTGTAATTGGAAGTAGGGTAAAAGAAGTTTTATTTAATAAGGATGAAAATCCGTTAGGACAATACATACAAGTAAATGGTACGTATTTTAGAATCATTGGTACCACAACTGTAGATGGAACTGGTGGGGAAGCAGAAGAGAAAACCCAAACTGTTTATGTGCCATTTTCTACATTTCAACAGGCATTTAATTGGGGAGGAAAAATTGGTTGGTTTAGTATTACTGCGAAACCTCAATATGATGCAAGCGCGGTTGAAACAAAGGTGAAAAAACTATTGGCATCACGTCATAAAATTTCACCTGATGATCCTTATGCAATTGGTAGTTGGAACAGCGAACTTGAGTTTAAAAAAATCCTTGGTCTGTTTAATGGAATTAGAATTTTGGTTTGGGTAGTTGGCATAGGTACTTTATTAGCCGGTGTAATTGGTGTAAGTAATATCATGTTGATTATAGTGAATGAAAGAACCAAAGAAATTGGAATTAGGAGAGCAATTGGTGCAAGTCCTTTGAATATTGTTAGTCAGGTTATAGCAGAATCAATACTCATTACTACACTAGCAGGATACCTGGGTTTGGTTGCCGGTGTTTTTTTAATAGAAGCGATAAACAAAGCTATAGAAGGTCAAGATACTGGGATGTTTTATCAGCCAGGTGTTGAAATAGCTGTGGCAATAAAAGCACTTTGTATTTTGATTTTTTGTGGGGCATTGGCTGGGATTATTCCAGCGAGGAAGGCTGTTTCAATCAGTCCGGTTGAAGCATTAAGAAATGAATAATAGATAAGAATAGGATATGAAAAAAGTTATGAAATGGGTTTTAGGTTTGGCAATTGTTGGATTGTTTTTTTATACCATCTGGTTTTTATATCAGAAATCAGAACAAAAGCCTGTGGTATATAAAACCGTTGAAATGGTTAAAACAAATATCATTAAGAAAACAGTTGCAACGGGTTCGGTGGTTCCAAGAAGAGAAGTAAATATCAAACCTCAGGTATCTGGAATCATTGAAAAAATTTATGTGGTTGCAGGACAAAAGGTGAGAAAGGGTGATATGATTGCACAAATCAGGATTATTCCAAACATGATTAATTTAGCCAATGCAGAATCTCGTTTAAACCGCGCTAAGTTGGCATATGACAATGCCAAAATAGAATTTGAGCGTACTCAGAAATTGTATGAAGACAAGTTGATTGCATTGGCTGAATTCCAAAATGTGCGATTGTCGTTTAACAATGCAAAAGAAGAATTGGATGCAGCGGAAAATAATATACAATTGATAAGAGAGGGAGTGAGTAAATCATCAGGAAAATCTACCAATACCATTGTTAGAAGTACCATTGAAGGTATGGTATTAGATGTTCCATTAAAAGAAGGTAGCAGTGTGATTGAAAGTAATACTTTTAATGAAGGAACAACCATAGCAACCGTTGCTGATATGGGCGAAATGATATTTGAAGGAAAGGTAGATGAAAGTGAAGTAGGTAAAATTAAACCTGGAATGGAATTGATTTTAACTGTAGGAGCCATTGATACAGATAAGTTCAAGGCTATATTGGAATACATCGCTCCTAAAGGTGTTAAAGAAAATGGAGCTATTCAGTTTCAAATTAAAGCCAAGGTTGAGTTAAAGAAAAATTCGTTTTTAAGAGCGGGTTACAGTGCCAATGCAGATATTGTATTGGATAGGAGAGACAGTGTGTATGCAATCCCTGAAAGCGTTTTGATTTTTGAAAATGAAAAGACCTTTGTTGAAATTGAAAAATCGACACAAGTATTTGAAAAAGTTGAAATCAAAAAAGGATTGAGTGATGGAATCAATATTGAGATTTTGGATGGGATCAAACCCGGAATGAAGATTAAAGATCCGAATCAATAATGGCTTCTGATGATCATGAAAAGAGGCTGTTTCATTTTGTGAAACAGCCTCTTTTTTTATAATATGGTAACTTGAGAAGTTTTGAAATAAACCCATTATTGTGGGTTATTTTCTTGGCTTAGCAAGCCGCTTTTTTATTCCGCAGAGCTTACTTCGTTAGCCACTGCATTTTTAGGTTTACGTCCTCTTTTAGCTCCAGTAGCTGCTTTTTTAGCACCTGGTTTTGGACCTCTTTTGCCACCTGGTTTAGGACCTCTTTTTTTGGGAGTTAGTTCTGCTTTTGGTGCAGATTCTTTTTTAGGTTTACGACCTCTTTTTTTTCCAGCAGATTTTCCATCAATTTTAGCAAGTATCGCATTGATACTTTCTAATTGTTCTTTTAGTTTTTTCTGTTCTGCTTTGTAATAATCAGCTAAAACTAATAACTGGTTATCATCAAGTGTTAAGTTTATTGTTGCCATTTTATTGGTTGATTTTATTTGCTTTCCTCATCAAGGTTTAACAAAACTATTAAATAATTAGGAATCTCTTTTTCTAGTTGTAATTTGTTCAATTCTCTTTTCATAGTTCACACCTTGGAAAATTTTATTGACATAGATTCCTGGTGTATGAATCATATCTGGATCTAGTTCTCCTGGTTCTACCAATTCTTCAACTTCGGCAATAGTTATTTTACCTGCCATTGCCATTAACGGATTAAAGTTTCTCGAAGTTGCTTTGAAAATTAAATTACCATGTTTATCACCTTTCCAAGCTTTTACAATGGCATAATCAGAATCAAAGGCTTTCTCTAATAAATACTGTTTGCCATTGAATTCTCTTATTTCTTTTCCTTCAGCCACTTCAGTTCCCACACCTGCCGGAGTGAAAACAGCAGGCATGCCATAACCGCTTGCCATGCATCTAGTAGCTAATGTGCCTTGAGGAATCAATTCAACTTCTAATTCTCCACTCAATAATTGTCGCTCAAATTCTGCATTTTCGCCAACATAAGATGAGATCATTTTTTTTACTTGGCGTGTTTTAAGTAATAAGCCAATTCCAAAATCATCCACACCTGCATTATTTGAAATACAAGTTAAATTTTTTATTCCTGAACGAACCAATGCATTGATACAATTTTCAGGAATTCCGCATAGTCCAAATCCACCTAACATAATGGTAGCGCCATCTTGTATTCCTGCAATGGCTTCTTCCGCATTGTTTACAACCTTTTTTAGCATTTTTATTATTCTATTATTGCAGATAAATCTCTGTCGCATAGCGCCTGACAGATGCTTTTCATTTTTTCTTGTGAACCACTTTTAACAATTGCTTTTCCTTTGAAGTGAACCAATAAAGCGCATTGTTCTGCTTGTAGATAATCGTGTTCACATATTTCTACTAAGCATTCAATCACCCAATCAAAGGAATTGACATCATCATTATATAAAACAACTTTTGATTCTTCTGCTTCATCCTCCAAAAGCAAAACATCATCTTCTTCCTTTTCTTTAGGAGATCCGCTTAAACTACTTTTTGTTTGATTATACCAGTTCCTCATTTTCTACTTTCTTTTTCTGAGAGAAAGAAAACCTGTTTTCGTTACCATCTCTCAATCGTTTTATGTTGGCACGATGCGTATAAATGACCATCAATGCTATTCCAATACAAAAATAAATAAAAACAGGTTCTTTGCCGTAATAAGCCCAAACATAAAAAGGACTCAAGGCACAGGCAAGCATAGAACCAACTGAAATGTATCGAGTAATCCAAACAATGGTAACAAAAGTAAGGGCACACATTAGGGAAATTGGCCAGCTTATGGCAATAACAACGCCAAGTAGAGTGGCAATTCCTTTACCACCCTTGAATCCTGCAAAAATTGGATAGATATGTCCAATAACGGCAAATCCACCAAGTATCATTTGCATATTGTGAAATTCAGGTGAACCTGAGGAAATTTTGTTTTGCATCAAAGCAATGCTACCTGCAGCCAAACCTTTTAAACAATCAACAAATAATACAATAAAGCCAGCTTTTTTACCAAGCACTCGGAGTGTATTGGTAGCTCCAGCATTTCCGCTTCCATGTTCTCTAACATCAATTCCGTAAAAGGTTGTTCCTATCCAAACAGCTGAAGGAATTGATCCCAATAAATAAGCTCCCAATGAGCCAACTACTAAAAATAAAATATCCATTACTTCTTCAATGAGCGTACAAATTTATTTCTATCAGAAATATTGGCTTGTCTGATTTGATAGCCTTCTTTCTCTTTTGAAACTTTATCAATATTAGTTTTTATCACTTCATTAAACAAGATATCTGAACTCAAAATTGCCATTACACCCTTTTGGTATTTGAAATAATACCAACTTCCTTTAGGTTGTTGCAGATAAATTGTCATTTCATCTCCACCTCTTTTCTTCACGATTTCTACTTTTCCGCTTATTCTTCTTTCAACTAAATATTTATCAATACTTCTCAAACCAAAATCCCCTGAATTGTTGGTGAATGCTCTTCTCGACTGATCCCAAGTAAATTGTAAATCGGTGATGAAAAATGTTTTTTGAAGGTCTTCTAAGTTTTTACCACCTAATTCGTCTTCCATATTCTCGCCTAATTTCTTGAAGGTTTTGTCGTCCACCATATTTGGGATACTGTATCTCAAAACTTTTTCATCCAAGAAATTACTTGAAGCCGCAGCCGATTGTTCATTCAATGAATCATACATCATTTTAATGGCTTGGTTGGGTAAAATCATATCAATAGACATGCTTAACTTCATGTTGAAGCTTGTATCGCCTAAGTTTAAGGTGGCATATCCGCCAGATTTTACTGTATATCCTGAGGTTTCCAAGCCAAAATTAAATTTACCTTCGCCATAAATGATTTTCTTCTGCTCACTCATGGCTAGGAAGTTTCCTCTTCTTTCTAAACCATATATTTTCTCAATACTACCTATTCTAAATTCATCAAATTTTTCATTGTAAGTAAATATGCCTTCACACTTTAATAGTTCTTGATCGCTGGTATTTCTTTTTCTTGAAAATAAGGTAGAATATACGTGCGTTGAATCATTTGAAACATAAAAGCCATTGTTTAATGTTTGTCTGTTTAAATTGGTAATAGGAGTGCTTAATGGTATAAAAATAGAATCGGGATTGATGGTAGCACTGGATCTAAACCAATCTGTTTTTGGTAAAGGCAATTGATGAATTCCTTTGAAGAATCCATTGTATTCTAAGTTTTTATTAAAGCTATGTAAAATGGCATTTCCTCTGAATCCAATTTTTGGTCCCACCATAAAATTATTGGTATCAGGTATCAGAGTTTTGCCTTCTAAGAACTTTTTCTCTACTACATAAATTTGGTCTAAATAGAATTTCTGTTCCTTTTTATTTTTATCGTAGTACGTATAGGTTCCGGAACCATTACAATCGGTTCTTCCATTAATTTTAATATTTACCTTGTCAATTTTATGGTATTGCGTTAAAGTATCTGCTACAATTTTGGCATTCAGTAATAAGTCCATTTCAGCATTTTGTCTTATAACAGCTTTACCACTATCGGGTAGAACTTTTGAGTCTGCAATGATGATATTTGGAATTTTACTGCAATGCATTACATAATCGCCTAGTGTGAGTAAGACACTTCCAGTAGCAAATTTTAAAGAATCCTGACTTGGTTTTTTTGATAACAAATAACTAGCAGCATCTGCTCTTGTAGGGTTTACAGGACCATTGAATTCAAGTGTTTTAGGAATCATATCCCATTTTAATTTCTCAAATGCCCCTGCATAATTGTTCAGTATAAATGAGTTGTTAATGCCTGGATAGTTTTTATAAGTAAACTCTGCAAATTTCTTTTCGAGATTTACGTAAGCTTTTACTTTGCCTGTTTCAAATGAAACTTGAGTAGTATCTTTTGGATTTTTTTGTCTGAATACGGCATCATCAGAAAGTACTTCAACAGGTTTTAATTCGAATAAAGTTGCTTGTAATTCTCCACCTTCAATATCCATGCGTCCTTTTGCATTCATGGCTTTTGGTGTAAGGATAATGGTTCCATATAATTTAGCGCCATCATAAGCAATTTTCATTGGTTCACCTTTATTACTAATGAACATGGTGTCTTGATAGGGTAGCCAATGATTATAAACATTGGGCGATTTGATAATAGTAGGGAAGAGGGAAGTTCTGTCGTTCTCGAATAAATATGAATTGGAGTTCATTGAATCGAGTAAGTAAATAAAGCGGTTTGAATAAGTTTTTGATGCGAGATAGGACAAGGTTCCTGATCCAATTAAACCATCATTACTCAACCTCAAGTCTTGAACTGCATAACCCTTTCCTCCATATAAATTGAATTTATAACTAGAGTCTAAAGGAATATAAAACCCAAGCGATTTATCGGGCTGCATGTAAATCTCTTGTCGCATCTCGGGTAGGATGCCACCAGATACAAAATTTCCTTTTAATGCTAGCGTCAATAGGTTCAAGTCACTTAAGCTATCGAGTGTAAAAGGATCTACATCAAAGTAAAAACGTGTACGGTCATAATTACCATTTTGTGTTGTTGGGTAATCATAAAAAACTTTAGAGCCAACTTCTGAAGTAAAAATTGGGTATTTAGGTATATGTCTTCGTCCGGATTTGTTATAAGGATAATCAATTTCTAAAGTGCCATAAATATTTTGGATTACACTTTTCATATGTAAATACCTTCCAGCAGAATCATCTGGATACAGGAATTTTAATGAATCTACATTGTTCAATCTGATTTTAAAACTATTGTAATCGAAGGCAAAGTTGTTACCATAAAAATCAGCCATACCAGCCCTAAGTTTCCCACTAAAATCCATGGTTCTATTTTTCTTTACAGTTAAAACCTGATCTTTTGGAATGATATAAACATTTTGAGAATCACTAAAGAAGAACTTTGGCACACCTTGTACAACTAGGTCGTTATTGATTAAACTGATATGGGCATTTGAAACTGCACTTATGGTTGAATTAAATGAAATGGCATCATAATCGGTTTTGCCATTGTGTGCATTTACATAATCAATCAATTTTCTTTTTACATAAACAATATTCTTTTGCGAATCAAAATTCACAAAGCCCTTATCGTTTAAATCAATCATTTGAATTCTAATTTCACTGATATTGCTTTTGAATTTGTTTGCATAAAAATCAATATGAAAACTATTGGTTTTAAATTCCTCACAAAATTGTTTAATTCTTTGCAAAGGATTATAGCTTAGAACCCCACCAACTCTCTCATAGTTGACATCTCGGAAATAGTTAATTGATTCGAATTTAACAGGCGCATCACCTGCTATATTATCAATCTCAATTTTAGGGCTGTTCAGGTCCCATTTAATTTCATCAACATAGAACTCAAGATTATGGAAATAATCGATGAATGGCGCTGATGAAATTCCCATTTTATTGTCTCTGTATAAACTGATTTTATCTTGGTTAATCAGGTAGTTGAAAGCCAACTGGGGATGATAAATTGAGTCCTTATCAAGGAAGATTGTTACCTCTGCTTTTTCTACTGATATTTTATTTTCACGCACATAAAATTCCGGCGACTGAATTCTAAGGAAGGGTTTGTTTTTAAAGCTAAACCAGAGTTCGGCTTTTCTATCTGTATTTCCTTTTCCTATTACCAAAGCACCTCGCATACCAAAGCCACCTTTGAATTTTGCTTTGCCATAAGTAACTCCAGTGAACTCAGAAAAGTAACCTTCAAATTGCGGGTAAATAGATTTATCACCTTGAGATTTACCCATGGGTTTATCTATTACTTTTCCCAACATGGGTTTTGTCTGAAGGTCTTTGTTATAGAATAAACTTGAGTCGGCTTCAAGTAGCCCATCACTTAATTCGATTTTATAGTTTTTTATGAGTGCATAAACACGTGATGAATCTAGTCCAACCCTACTCCAATCAATCTTTCCGCCTTTTCCCAACCAAACATTTTTAGTAGTGTAAAATTTCCCTGAGGTTTGATACAATTCAAAAGTATCACCAGGAGTAATACAGAAAATATCAAGCTTTTTGAATACCAAATTAGGTTCAGCGTCTGTGTTAAAATCGAAATCAGTTTGTGAAACTTTCCAGGTATAACCTAATTGAATTAATTTATTTTCTACAAGGATATTTTTAGTAACCTGTAAGTACTTTTGGAAATCTTCTTTTGATTTCCTCATCACTACAGAAATAGCCTTATGGAAGGCATCAAACTTAGCTAACTTGTTTTGGTTGGTTAATGAATTGAGGGTATATAAATAGTTTTCAAATTCAGGACTTAACTGTGCGCCTAATTGAAGCATTTCATTGCAAACCTTGATCAATTGATTTTTCTGAGCAAGGGTATATTTTCCTTGGGCATAATAACCAGCAAACTCTTCACCTAAATCTCTCACTTCTTTTTTAGGTGAACTAGAAATGTACTTTTCGAATTCATCTCCAAAAGCCGATGGATTAACTGTGAAACTGCTAGGTCTTTGTGCTAACAGATTTCCTGATAAGAAAAATAAAAAAGCGAATAGAATGCTATTTTTCATTGAACATTTGTTTCTTAAATACAAAAATAAGGCCTAAGCCTTCATGAACGATTTTTTCGAGAAAATAGGGTGAAGTTTTGGGAAGAAAAAGAAAAAGCAATTATTCCAAATGGGAATAATTGCTTTTTAAGAATTATTTCATCGCTTT
Source organism: Bacteroidia bacterium (assembly GCA_049242065.1). Taxonomy (GTDB): domain Bacteria; phylum Bacteroidota; class Bacteroidia; order UKL13-3; family UKL13-3; genus CAISCU01. The sequence goes on along the minus strand of JBMLPO010000364.1, from coordinate 442 downwards.
TACAATATCTGTAAAGCTTCTGCTTTGTAGAGCGGCACCACCAACTAAAGCGCCATCAATATCTGGAGCAGCAAATAGTTCTGCTGCATTATCTGGTTTTACACTGCCTCCATATTGAATAGTTATGGATTGTGCTGTTGCTTCATTGTATTTTTTGCTGATTAATCCTCTGATGAATGCATGGATTTCTTGAGCCTGTTCTGTAGATGCAGTTTTCCCTGTTCCAATTGCCCAAACGGGTTCGTAAGCAATAACTACTTTTCTCATTCCTGCTTCATCCAAATGGAATAAACCTTCGCTTATTTGTTTGTTCAAAACATCAAAGTGTTGATTGCTTTCTCTTTCTTCTAAAGTTTCACCACAACAGTAAATTGGAGTTAATTCATTAGCTATAACTGCATCCACTTTTCTTGCTAACCAGTCGTTTGTTTCATTAAAATAT
>JBMLPO010000363.1:0-8845 GCA_049242065.1 Bacteroidia bacterium | reverse complement strand
ACATTGGTCTTGCCAAACATATAAGTAGGAGAGCCCCATTTTAATTCTTCTACCAATCCGCAGGCTAGAACAAGTTCACGAAGGATGCTTAATTCTTCCTTCCATTTCTCTAGTTCATTAAAAAACTGCTGAACTTTTTCTGATTTCATTGCTATTGAAATTTGATTGTTGAGGGCATAAAAAAGGGAACCATTTGCGTGTTCCCTTTTTTATGTTTGATTTATTGAATTGCTGCTATATGCAGGTTTTCATTTACATCTTTCGTATAATCAATTCCTTCAAACCCAAATCCAAAGAGGTTTAAGAAATCTGTTTTGTATCCGTTTAAGTCGCCAATAGCAGGGAAGCTTTCTGTTGTTGCTTCTTCCCATAATTGAGATACTCTTGCTTGAACATCTTCTCTCATTTCCCAATCATCTACTCGGATTCTGCCTTTTTCATCAGTAGGAATGGCAGCTCCTGTATACAATCTTTCTGCATACAATCTTTGAATTTGTTCTATACAGCCTTCATGAATGTTCATTTCTTTCATCACTTTATACAACAAAGAAATGTACAAAGGAATAACTGGAATGGCAGAACTAGCTTGTGTAACAAGTGCTTTATTCACCGATACATAAGCATGTCCATTGATAGCTTTTAATTTATCTGTAATCTGAAATGCTGTTGCTTCCAAATGGTCTTTGGCTCTTCCTATTGTTCCTTTTCTATAAACGGCTTCAGTAACCATAGGACCGATATATGAATAAGCAACGGTTTGTGCATGATCGGCTAATACATCCGCTTTTAACAATGCTTCCATCCACATATCCCAATCTTCTCCACCCATAACAGCGATAGTGTTCTGAATGTCCTCTTCACCACATGGTTCAATGCTTATATTAGAAACAACTCCAGTATGGAAATCAACAGTTTTATTGGTAAATGATTGACCAATTGGTTTCAATACAGAACGATGTAATACACCTGTGGTTGGATGCATTCTTACAGGTGAGGCAAGACTATAGATAACCAAATCTATTTTGCCTAAATCCGATTGAATCATTTCAATGGTTCTGTTCTTTACATCATTTGAAAAGGCATCACCATTGATGCTTTTTGCATAGATACCGGCTTGCTCAGCGGCTTTATGAAAGGCTACACTGTTATACCAACCGGGTGAGGCTGTCTTTCCTTCAGAGGGTGCTTTCTCAAAAAATACACCAATGGTTGCTGCATTCGATCCAAATGCACTTGTTATCCTTGATGCCAATCCAAATCCTGTAGAGGCGCCAATAATCAATACATTTTTAGGTCCTTTGATTGCACCTTTCGATTTTACATATTCAATTTGATTCATTACGTTTTTCTCACAACCTTCTGGATGTGCAGTTAAACAAATAAATCCCCTCATTTTTGGTTCAATGATCATATTTTCAATTTAATTGAATGTTTATAAGTCTTTTGTGTACTCTGTTTTTGGATTTTTTTAAAAGACCAAAAGCGCTGCAAAGTAATAATTTAAATTTAATTCTATACCAAATCACGCTTTATCATTTCCTCCTTCATCAGGAAGACTTTTGTCATTTTATTTTATGGCTTAGAATCCAAAGTGACTACATGATTTCATGAAGCAAAAAATAGTACTGGTCTAATTCATTCATTACAAGTACATTCACTAATAATGCCTTGATTCAATCTTTTCATTTTACTAGCTGAATAATTACGTTACTTCTAGCAAGGCTTAAACTTTACTTAGTATGTTTTAAAAAATTGATTATATTGATAGCTTATTTATTTCTATGAAACTCAATCAAATTTCAATTCTTTTCATTTTTCTCTTTTCTCTTATTCATCCCAATTTTTCTTTTTCTCAAATAGTTCCAATTGGTTCGGGTAGTTATACCACTACTTTTCCTGGTACTGACGCTGCAGGAAGAAATTCATTCCCTTCAGGCTCTCCGCTTACCACAGCCAATGCAGCTTTAAAACCAGTTCCAACCAACGATTGGTGGTCGAATAAGGTGAAGAATAATCATTCTGATAATTTGTTTAATTATCCTTTTACACTCAAAACAATCAATACGGGTTTGGTAGTTAGTTATATTCCTTGGGGTGTCATAGATAATATTCTTCCAGTAGTAGTTGGTGTTACAGATTTGAATGCTGCAGCTGCAAAGGTTTCAGACTTTTCAGATTGGACAGTCTCCCTCAATTGGAAAGACCTCAATCATGATTTCACCGCCACTTCTGGTATTGGAATGCCTTTTTTGTATTTCACAAAAGATAGTTCCGACTTAGCCCGTGTGATTGTAAATGAAGGTACTGTTAGTATCAATAATGAAATGCTTGTTATTGTGAATGCCCGCAATGGTGCAGATTTTGCTGTATATGCACCCACAGGTAGTGTATGGACAAAATCTGGTAATACTTATACTTCTGATTTGAATGGGAAAAATTATTGGTCATTGGCTTTTATTCCATTAACTGCTTCCAATATCAATTCGGTTGCCAATGAGTATAAAAAGTTTGCTTATGTATTTCCCAAAGAGACCAAGGCCAATTGGTCTTATCAAGAATCAAGCGCAATTGTAAGAACTGATTTTGTTATTGAAACGGAAGTAAAAGAAGGTACAGATACCAGCATGCTTATCGGTTTATTGCCTCACCAATGGGCACATTTGGCTCCTGGTTCAGCTGCATTAAATGGATATGTTTATAGCAGTATCAGAGGTCAGTTAAAAACGACTGCTGCCAATAGATTCAGTGTTGAAAATAAGTTCTATGGTATCCTGCCTACTTTGCCTTATGTAGACAATTTAAGTCCGGGTTTTAGTCCAATGAAACTACAAGAAAAAGTGGATGCCATTAAAAGTGATGGATTAGCAACTTGGACCGATTCTTACAATGAGGGTCAGGTTATGAATCGTTTGATTCAAACAGCTCGAATTGCTGATTTGGCAAAAGATACAGCTTCTTTAAAGATCATAGTAAATACCATCAAGGATCGTCTCGAAAATTGGTTAACTGCCAAACCGGGCGAAGTTGCATTCCTCTTTTATTATAACCAAACTTGGTCTACATTAATTGGTTATCCTGCAGGTCACGGACAAGATGGTAATATCAACGACCACCATTTTCATTGGGGTTATTTTATTCATGCAGCTTCTTTTTTAGAACAATATGAACCAGGTTGGAAAGACAAATGGGGGGCTATGATAAATTTATTGGTAAAAGATGCAGCCAATAACAATAGAAACTCCAGCGATTTTCCATACCTCCGAAATTTTAGTCCTTATGCTGGTCACTGCTGGGCAAATGGCTTTGCCACTTTTCCTCAAGGTAACGACCAAGAATCTACTTCTGAAAGTATGCAGTTTAATTCTTCTTTGATTCATTGGGGTGAAGTTACCAATAACAAAGAGATAAGAGATTTAGGGATCTATTTATATACCACAGAACAAACTGCTATTGAAGAATATTGGTTTGATATGAAAGATAGAAATTTTAGTCCTTCACAACAATACAGTTTGGTTTCAAGAGTATGGGGGAATAGCTACGACAATGGTACTTTCTGGACTGCAGATATTGCTGCATCTTATGGAATTGAAATGTATCCAATTCATGGTGGTTCATTGTATTTGGGTCATGATACCAACTATGTAAAAACACTTTGGACAGAGATAGAGAAGAATACCGGAATCCTAAGTAATCAAGTTAATGATAATTTATGGCATGATGTGTATTGGGAGTATTTGGCATTCATCAATCCGCAAAAAGCCATCAATCTTTATAATTCATTTCCTAACAGGAATTTAAAATTTGGTGTATCTGATGCACAAACTTATCACTGGTTACATGCCATGAATGTGTTGGGGAATGTAAACAATAGCATTACTTCAAACCATCCTTTAGCAGTTGTTTTTATGAAGGGTGGAGTGAAAACCTATATGGCACAGAATTATGGTAAAAGCCCGATAACAGTCAATTTTTCTGATAACTTTTCAATGATAGTTCCAGCAGGTAAATTGGTAACTAGCATGGATGCGGGTGTGAGTGGAATCATCAGTACCCATTTTAATGAGGTTTACCCAGGCGCTTCTCTTCAACTCAATTTGAGTGTCACCAATGGCAATGCAACAAAGGTTCAGTTTATGAATGGTGACTCCTTAATTGGAGAAGATTTACAAGCTCCATTTCAAATCAAGGTGAATAATGTTAGTGTTGGAAGAAAGAGTTTTTATGCCAAGGTTTATGAAGGCAATCATTTTAACATCAGTAATATTCTTCAAGTATTGGTAGGAGAGAAATTGCCCTTTAGCGGAACTCCTGCTCCAATTCCTGGTATGATTATGCCAGGCAATTATGATGTATTTGAAGGCGGTACCGGACAAGGCATCACTTATTCAGATAATTCAATTAAAAACGAAGGTGATTACAGAACTACTGAATTTGTTGATGCCAGTTCAGATATCAATGAAGGCAAAGTAATTGGCTGGATAGCGGCTGCGGAATGGTTAAATTATACGGTGCAGGTTAATCAAGCTGGTTTATACCAATTACAGTTTCGTTATGCTTGTGGTAATTCTGCTGGTGGTGGTCCTTTTCGATTGGAATCAGATGGCGTTATTATTATGGATGGAATAACAGTTACTTCAACAGGTAACTGGACAACTTGGGCTACCAAAACCATTAACAATATTCCATTGAAATCAGGAACCCAAACACTCAGGTTGTATTTTTCAAATGGTGAACTCAATTTAGGTAAACTCAATTTTACATATAGCGCGGCATTGCCTTATTCGCAGCCTATTGCCCATGCAGGAGAAAACAAACTAATTGAATTGCCAAGCAGCACAGTTCTGCTAGATGCAAGCAAAAGCAGTAGTGGGGGAGGACCAGCTTTAACGTATTTATGGAAGCAAGTTTATGGACCAGATATCGCCAATATCAACAATCCAAATGCTAGTTCAACTACTGTTAGTGGCTTAGCAGAAGGGGTATATTTGTTTCAATTAAATGTAAGTAATGGAACCTATTCTGATCAAGATGAAGTTTATGTAATTGTATCTACATCTAACAATGTGTTACCAAAAATTTCTATCAATTCACCTGGTTCTAATAGTCGCTTTATTTCCAATGAAACAATTACTTTCACAGCATTAGCTTCCGATTTAAATGGAAGTGTTACGGAAGTGAAATTATATGAAGCTCAAAAACTAGTGGGAACTGCTACCAGTGCACCCTTTAGTTTTAATTGGTATGGTAGTCCCGGAACCTATACATTCACCGCCACAGCAACAGATAATCAAGGTGGCACGAATACATCTAAACCAATAACTATTTTTGTTGATTCAACTCCTTCATGTAAAGGAAAGGCTTTCAATGGTGATTTTGAATACCAATTCTCGCAAGATGAAAGCAATCCAACTTTAACGTTTATTCCTTCTAAGACAGGTGTTGGAAGTCCTACTTGTATTCTTTATTACGGACTCAATGCTGGTAGTTTACCTGGTTATAATGTTATACCCAATACACCTTATAGACTCAATGCTCCTAAAGGGGCATTGGTTTATTTTTATTATACTTATTCTTACCCAGGAGCAGGTGAGAAAAATACCGCTTCCAATAAAAACACGTATGTAATTGGAAGCTGCAAGCCCTTTGCAACGGGCCTGCAAAACCTTGCTCATGAAATGGAAATTCAGTATTATCCTAATCCTGTAACTGATGAACTACATATTCAATTAGCTCAATCTCAAACAAAGATGAAAATGTTTGATATCAATGGAAAACTCTTACTCGAATTCAACCCAACTCAATTAGAAATATTAGTGGATATGAGTCCTTTTGCGGGAGGTATTTATCTGTTTGAATTCACCAATGAACAGGCCGTCAAACGAATTAAGATTTATAAATAAGAGGTAAATTAAAAATGCAAAAAAGAGCTCCGTTTCAATCAAATGGAGCTCTTTTTTTTTATTTAACGCTAATTCTTTCAGGAATTCAAAATCATTACTTTGAATTGATGATGCGGTATAGATCGAACATCAATTTGTCATTGTCTCAAGGTTTATTTTTACTCAGGAGAAAGGGAACTTTGTTCCACCTTGGTATAATGTATTTGTACCAAACCAGTATCAAATGATTGCACATTCTTTACTTGGTAGCGCTGCTCTTCTCGCCCCGATTTAAATAAGGAGATGCCATCTCCCAGTAAAATAGGAACTATTGAAAGGTATATTTCATCAATTAAATGATGTTGCAGTAGTTCATGAATCAAAAGTGCGCCTCCATCACAGAATAGGTTTTTGCCTTCCTTACTTTTTAATTCTTCAATCAATTGTGGAATAGATCCTGAATAATATTCAATATTCTTTTCTTGTGCTTTAGCTTGACTGCTTATCACAATTACCCGTTTATCTAGGGCTTGGTAATGCGCTAAACCTACTTGTTGAACTACCCAATCGAAGGTTCTTCTTCCAATTAATATGGTATCAACCGATTCAAAAAAAGAGGCATATCCATAATCTTCACCTTCTTTTTCTACTATCTTTAAAAAGTCTAAATTGTCATTGGGTTTAGCAATGTATCCATCAATACTACAAGCGATATAAACAATTAACTTTCTCATTTTTTTATGTTTCAAATAAATAATTTTAGAGGAATAAAAACACAAAAAAGGTCCAGAAATAATGCTGAACCTTTTTGAAAATGATGGTAGGAATTAAATTTTAATGCTTATTCCAAATTTGCCACTTGAAAATGCATTGCCTCCACCTAATTCAAGGTTCAAGCCAAGTTTGTTATTCAAGTAATATCTTCCTCCTAATTGGGCTCCTAATCCTAAACCCGAATTATATGAACCGGGATAAGCTTTATCTGAATTCCAAGAATAAAATCCAATATTCAAACCTGCATATAAATCCCAATTTCTAGGGATTTTCAATAGGCTATTGAAATGGTAGTTGGCATTGCCAGAAAATCCTGTGATACGGTGGTTGTAATACGCATTCTTCCAATTTTCTCTATAGGATCTATAAGAAAATTCAGCACCTAATGTAATGTCTTTGTGTGCACTGTAATCAATGCCTACATAAAATGGAACTCCCCATCCAGATAGGCCAAGTCCTAAATTAACTTGCGCTTTACCTACGGGTAATGGACTTTGTGCAAATATCCAACTAGATTGACTCATCAGAGCAATCGCTAATAACAAGAGTGACTTTTTCATATTATTTTTCCTACTCGTGTGGCTTTTCGGATTCGCCTCTTATTGTTTGATAATAAGTAAATGAAAGGACAACAAAATCAAGTTAGATTTATTTTAACACAATCGATATATTCAGTTTGAATACTTTGAATCGATTATACCGATTGAAATAACTTCAATGGTCTTCGTTTTGTAACAAATCAAATATAGGTCTAATAAACGGATATAGCACTATAAAAGAATCTGATTAGGAATAAGGAGGATTTTGTTTTTAGAATAGTTTAATGGAGATATAGGCTCTATAGGATCAATGTGCTTAGTATTTCAAGTCTCTTTATTCCTGCATTTTGATTGGTGCATCATCTTTAAAAGAAACTAAGGCCAATTTTTTCTATAAGTACTTTTTCAAAAATTTAAAATTCGATCAATGGTCCAGTACATAGCAAAACATCCTATTAATGAAGATACAGGAAATAAGAACTTTCTTTCATACCAATCTTGATGACTAAACCATTTGAGTATTGTAAAATAAATGATCAGGACTATTGCTATTTGTGCTAATTCCACACCTATATTGAATGAAAATAAACTAATTAAGAAATTGTCTTGATTCAATCCAACTTCTTTTAGTGCATTAGCAAATCCAAGACCGTGAATCAATCCAAATACAAATAAGATGATCTCTTTATGTATGTGCTTGTTTTGAAAAAGATTACTAATCGCACTTAATAAGATACTTATAGCAATCAATGGTTCGATGATTGCTGGATTGGCGATAATCAAGCCAGATGCAGCAAAGCCCAATGAAATACTATGAGAAATTGTAAATATGGTGCATAATAGCAATCCTTTTTTTAGCTTAGGAGAGGAAATAATGATGCTCACAATAAATAATAAATGGTCATATCCATAAGGAATTACATGTGTAAATCCTAAAGATAAATATTGGAGTAAAATTTCTAATTGATTCACAATTACTCTTTAATTAATTTGAATCTTTTTGTCCCTATTCCCATTATTGTCAAAACATATATTCCATTTGGTAAGAAATTAAAATGATGTTCCTCTATATTCTTTCCTCTGAATACACATTGTCCACGAACATCACTTAAATCATAAATAAATTCTGATTGAGGGTTGATTATTTTTATTTGCTCATGAAATGGATTGACAAGAATACCAATTTGGTCTTTTTCTATAGATTTAATTCCAGTGCTCAACTGCTTACTTCTTACACAAATCAGTTGGTGTTTAGCTGATTTCAAATCATAGGTAGTGATGCCAAACTGTGAATTAAAATACCAAGCTTTCGTACTTTGGTTGGGTAGGGTAGTAGATGACCAAAATTTTTGAGCATTATTCAATTGGAAGTATCCACTTTGTATGGCGGGATTTATTTGTTTTACATCATGTAGTGATTGAAGTTCTTTGATATTAGGAAGTCGCCAATCACTTGATTCTCCTATGTTTAAGCTGTCTGCGTACACCAATGCTTGTTCCCATGTAAGTGTATCTGGATTTGGTATTTTTTGCCAAATCAAATCACTTAAAACATCTGTGATGGTGCCATTTCCATTGTTTATGAATTGAGAAGTAAATTGATTTGGAATGTGATTTTCCCGAACAGCTCTTACATGAAATTTTTTGTTTCCT
>JBMLPO010000362.1:0-1404 GCA_049242065.1 Bacteroidia bacterium | reverse complement strand
AGACCTTCAAGTTAAAAGTAGATTAGATAGCAGAGGTGATTTTGCTTTTACATCAGCTTTGGTTCTTGCAGTTGGTAAAACAATTAAATCTGGTAAAATGAATATCCCACTTAATTTTTACGCAACCATTCCAACCAAAGATGGCTTTAGAGTTGGATTGTCGGTAGGTTATAATTCAAAACGTAGATAGCTTAAAATCGAAATTCTAATATTTGGGTAGGGATTCATTTCTCTACTCATTTTTGTTTAATTAGCAGTCAAACTTTCAGGGTTTTAATAAACGAAATTCGTTTTGTAGCCATAATTGCATATCAAACCAAAAAAATGAAAAGAAAAAAGACAATTTTTCCTAAAATCTCAATTGGATTGATACTTGACGGATGTAGGTATACAATAGAAATAATTAATAATCACATATATGAATTTCAATCAGTTTACCATCAAAGCACAGGAGTCTGTTCAGCTAGCCCAACAAATGGCTGCTAGCAACGGAAATCCTAGTATTGAAACTGCCCATCTGTTGAAAGGAATACTTCAAACAGATGAGCAATTAACCGGATTCCTCTTCAAAAAAATAGGGGTGAATCCTACACGTATATCTCAAGGTGTTGATCAAATTCTAAGTACTTTACCTAAAGTATCAGGAAATAACCAATTACAATTATCTTCCAATGCCAACCAAGTGCTCATACAAGCAACTGGTTTTCTTAAAGAGTTTGGTGATGAATTTGTCAGCATCGAACATTTAATTTTAGCTTTAGTAAAATCGAATGATACCGTTGGAAATTTATTAAAAGATGCCGGTGTTCAAGAGAAAGCACTCAAGGCTGCCATCAAAGAATTAAGAGGTGGAGAATCTGTTAAATCGCAGGATGCAGAAGCCACTTATCAATCATTGAATAAGTTTGCTAAGAACTTAAACGATTTAGCCAAGACAGGTAAACTCGATCCGGTAATAGGTAGAGATGAAGAGATACGCAGGGTACTTCAAATCTTATCGAGAAGAACCAAAAACAATCCGATATTAATTGGTGAACCAGGTGTGGGTAAGACCGCTATTGCAGAGGGTTTAGCGCATAGAATTGTGAATGGTGATGTGCCCGAAAATTTAAAAAGCAAAAGGGTGTTTTCACTCGATATGGGCGCTTTGATTGCTGGTGCCAAATACAAAGGTGAGTTTGAAGAAAGACTGAAAGCAGTGGTGAAAGAAGTGAGTTCATCTGATGGAGAAATTGTTTTGTTCATTGATGAAATTCATACCCTGGTGGGTGCCGGTGGAAGTTCTGAAGGTGCCATGGATGCTGCCAATATCTTAAAGCCTGCTTTGGCTAGAGGTGAACTCAGAGCCATTGGTGCAACTACTTTAGCAGAGTACCAAAGGTATATCGAAAAAGACAAAGCATT
>JBMLPO010000361.1:0-1553 GCA_049242065.1 Bacteroidia bacterium | reverse complement strand
GTCTTCGAAAGCAATAGAACCAGTTCCAGTTGGGTTATTGAATGCTTTGTTTGGATCTGTTGGATAATCATCATCAACATCATCTACACCATCATTATCTTGGTCATCAGCATTATTCAATGGAGGAACATTGTCATCATCAATTGCATTTACTGGATTAGAAGTTGTATAGAATACCACATCATTGAAATCATTATCAGAACCATAATCTCTTCTGATATCTTCAAAAGCCATAATGAATCTATCATTAGCAGCATCATTTAACAATACCATATGCTGTTTCAAGCTTGGATTTGATTCCGGATTCAAGTTTTTCTCTCCAAAGAGTACCCAATTACCTTCAGTTACTCCATTGAAACCAAAAGAGCCACCCCACCAGCCATCAGCAGCAATACCATAACCAATTACAGTTCCTGCAGGGAAAGTTCCCAACTTAACTTTGTTACCACTTACTAAACCACCACCTGAACCAGTGAAGGAAGTGTTTGGAAAAACAACAGTATAATTTGAGATAGAAGAAGGAGAAGTTGGAGGATTATTTTGATTGTATGTATAGTAAAACAATACATTTCTATAACCGGCATCTTCGCTTACAAAAGTTACAAATACCTCTGCTGTTTGATTTACTTTAATTACTCTAACAGCCGATTCATCAAATATCGTTGAATTTTGATTTACTGCATTTCCTTCAGGTAAAGCAGCATGGATATTGGCCAATAAAGTTTGGCTGATATTATCGTTTACTACTTCTTTATAATTAGGAACACCATTGCTATTCCAGGTTCTAGAAGATGGAACTACAATAAACTTGTTAGACGAACCTTTTCCCAATGACTTGGCGCCTGGTACCACATTAACCACTGTAGTTATTGGATCAGAATGAGAACCACCAAATTGACGAACAATTGTACTTGAATTTAAATCTACAATGATGTCTCTTGGTAAACCCAAATAAGAAACATTTAAAACCAATTGCTTCATGGTGGCTGGCAAGGTTAATTGAGTTTTAAAATTACCATTGCTACCCGTTGAACCTTTTAAAAGAACTTCACCTTTATTGTAGTAAGAATCTGTCATTACTTTAACTAATGATGATTCTACCAATTCATCGCTTGGTGTCCTGAACGTAATATCTAAATTATAAGTTTTGGTTGTTTCCCATTTAAAGCCATCCGGAACTTTGATATCCTTCATGCTTGAAACGTTTGTTGAAGAAGAAATTCCAGAATTATTTGATTCATTGTATTTCGAGACTAAATCTTTTTTGCATGCCCCTAGGACCGCAAAACTTAAGAATAGGATTACAAATTGATTTTTCATGGTTTTTGATTTTGGTTGTCTATGAACCAAAGACGTGCCAAAAACACAAAATACTGAAAAACAGAAGTTTAAAATTAAGAAACAAAAAACCATAACTCCCAATTTGAAACAAATTTTCAATTTTGGATAAATATTTAAACAAGAAGCCGTTTAATTTATAAAAAGCTGTGAGTTGTTGTGTAAAAGCCTAAATTACCTTGACCGCTTTTACAAATCTTACTTAGTACAAAAGC
>JBMLPO010000360.1:0-11795 GCA_049242065.1 Bacteroidia bacterium | reverse complement strand
GACCTCCTAACACTAAATCCACATCTGCATTAGATGTTGACAAAGTCATGTCACTAACCTTTTTTCCTTTGTAATCAAAGCCGAGATGTGACAAACAAATAATCAAATCACATCTTTTTTCATTTCTTAAATAGGAAGCAGTTTTCTCAGCAGCAAGTATGGGGTCGTTGTATACAATTTTTCCAAATGCTTTATCTGGAACCAATCCAGAGAGTTCAATACCCACTCCAAAAACTCCAATTCTTAAACCATTCTTTTTAATGAGATGATAAGGCAATACAATTTTCTCTAAGGCTGTATTTTTAAAATCATAATTGGCATTTACAATTTTGAATCCTGCATGAGGAATTTGTTTTATGATTCCATCAATTCCATTATCAAAATCGTGGTTACCCAATGTTACAACATCATAACCCATTTGGGTCATTAACTTATATTCTAATTCTCCTTCATAAAAATTAAAGTAAGGAGTTCCTTGAAAAATATCACCAGCATCGAGAAGAATAACATGCTCCTCTTCTGCTCTAATTTGTTTAATCAATGCAGCCCTATAAGCAGCACCACCTTTACCTGCATTTTGTTTATCAATAGCAGGAAAAGGCTCAATTCTACTATGCCAATCGTTGGTATGAAGAATGGTTAACTTCTTGGGTTTTGTATCAGCAAAACTTTGAAATGGTGAATTGGCTAATGCCCCGAATCCAACCAAATAAGAGGTTTTTTTTAGAAAATCTCTTCTGCTATTGAATTTTGATTCTTCCATCTTTCTGATTAATTAATTTACCACCATCCTTTGTTTTGTTTTTTAATTCTTCGATTACTGCATCTCTAAGTTTCACATCAAATTGAAAAGTACGAAGTGCATTTTTCATCATATCTGCATGATCACCACCATTTGCAATATAATCACTGGTTAAAACCCAATAGTTTTTTGATAGATCAAATGGTTTACCTTGAATAAGAATATTTGTTGCTTTGTTATTTTGAATAAACATTGAACAACCGCCTATTGGTGCACCTTTACTATCTGCAATTAAGTCGAATAATTTCGCGCAATCATCCCCCTTTAACTCTACCATCACTAGCATGTTTTCAAATGGCAACAATTCAAAAATGGTTCTCACTGAAATGGGACCTTGATAAATGACTGGAATGCGTAATCCTCCATGATTTAACACACAAAAATCTGGTTTCAATTCCGACTTTTTGTTAGCATAAACCATCAGAATATCAGAAACCATATTTCCCAAAGAACCTTCAGGTAATTCTTTTTTCAGGTCGAATAAACTCTCTGCAATCACCTCATCCATTTGTTGATCTAATTGCTTTTTATATATCTGTATCAAATCACTTGCAGCAGCATCTGCTAATAAATTTGAATCTTTTGATACAGCTATTGCAGTAGTTTTTTGAACAATTGCCCGCTGAGGCGAATGGCATGCAAAAAGCAAAAGAAAAGACAACAGGAAAATATTTCTCATGCGAAAAGGATTAAGTTCTAAAATAAAATGAATGAAACAAACTTAGGCTCTATATTCACCAAAGATGTTTCTAAAGGAATCAGCAATTTCTCCTAAAGTTGCATATTCACCTACAGCATCAATAATAAATGGCATCACATTTCTTCCCTCTTTAGCTGCAGATTCAAGATTAGACATAGCAAGCGAAAGTTTAGCCACATCTCTCTCCGACCTCAACTGTTTAAGCTTCTCCATTTGAGAGGCTCGAATACTCTCATCTATTTTAAAAACAGGTGGAGCAACTTCTTCCTTCACTGTAAATTTATTAACCCCTACAATGACACGCTCATTGTTTTCTATTTCTTTTTGGTATTTGTAGGATGCATCTGAAATTTCTCTTTGCATATAACCTTGCTCGATAGCAGAAACAGAACCACCCATGGCATCAATTTTAGCTATGTATTCCCAGGCTCTTTTTTCTATCTCATTGGTTAAATTTTCAACAAAATAACTTCCAGCCAAAGGGTCAACCGTATCTATGACTCCACTTTCAAAGGCTATCACCTGTTGGGTTCTAAGTGCCGTTCTTGCAGCAGCTTCGGTTGGTAAACTCAATGCTTCATCAAATCCATTGGTATGTAAACTTTGGGTTCCACCCATTACAGCAGCTAATGCTTGTAAAGTTACCCTTACAATATTGTTCTCGGCCTGTTGAGCTTGTAATGTGGAGCCACCTGTTTGTGTATGAAAACGAAGCATCATAGCCTTTGGATTTGTTGCTCCTAAATCTTTTGCAATATGAGCCCACATTCTTCTTGCAGCTCTGAATTTAGCAACCTCTTCAAAGAAATTATTATGTGCATTAAAGAAGAACGAAAGTCTTTGACCGAAGACATTGATATCTAATCCTTTTTCTATAGCAGCAAGTGCATAAGCCTTTGCATTGGCAAGTGTAAATGCAATTTCTTGAACAGCAGTTGAGCCTGCTTCACGAATGTGATAACCACTAATAGAAATGGTATTCCATTTAGGAACTTCCTGACTGCAGTATTCAAAAATATCAGTGATAATGCGCATGCTAGGTTTTGGAGGATAGATATAAGTTCCTCTAGCAGCATATTCTTTTAAAATATCATTCTGAATCGTACCTGAAATCTTTTTAATATCAGCTCCTTGTTTTTTAGCAAGTGCTATATAAAAAGATAACAAAGTTGAAGCCGTAGCATTGATGGTCATACTTGTTGTGATATCCTGTAATTGAATACCATCAAACAAAACCTCCATATCTTTTAAGCTATCAATTGCTACACCTACTTTACCCACTTCACCTTCGGCCATCATGTGGTCGCTATCATAACCAATTTGTGTTGGCAAATCGAAAGCCACACTTAAACCCATGGTGCCATTAGCCAAAAGATATTTATACCTTTTGTTACTTTCTTCTGCGGTGCTAAAGCCAGCATACTGACGCATGGTCCATAGTTTTCCTCTGTACATATCAGGCTGAACACCTCTTGTAAAAGGCCATTCTCCAGGCTGTTCTGTATTAGTAATTGCCTCTGAATACAGTCTATCTATTTCAATTCCGGAATCTGTTATAAATTTCTTTTCCATTATCCTCAAGATTACCCAAACACTAAATCAAATTCCTTCTTTATGAAAATTAATGCCTTATGAGTAGGTACATTTTCCAATTTGATTAATTGTTCAAATATGCTCTTACTTAAATCAAGTCCTACAGCATTAGGACCCAAATCCTGATAAGCCATATTGATGAGATTGATCATTTCCTCCTTCACAACACGAATTACTTGCCAAGCCTGTCCAGACACATACAATTGCTGAGACACATTATGATTGAATTCTGAATTGATTTCATTGATTAAATCAACCTTCAACTGAGTTGCACTTACACCTGGCTTGTGTACACGTAAAACAAGGTTTTCTGGACTCATTCTCTCTAATAATAAAATACATCTTTCGTATGCCTGCAGTTTTAATGGCTGCATGGTCTTCCCTTGTTCAGTCTTCAAATCAAGTAATCTCTTCTGATATTCTGTATCAAAGAAAATTTTGAATTGGTAATAAGTAATTACAAAAACAATCAACGCAGGTATTAAATACTTGGTGATTTCTAAAAACAAAACAATAACATCATTCATAGAATAAAATTTGCCTCGAAAATAAGTCAAATCCTTGAATGAAGCCCAAAATGTTTTTTTAATTAGATAAGTGACATTTTAACTGTGCAAAGGTTTAGAAAAAAAGAAATAATGGCCCTTAAAATTGGTAGATTCGCAAGACAACAAATGGCAAAAAAAGCAAAAGAAAATAAGGTTATATTTGGTGATGTTCAGGAGTTTACTGAACCTGAAGAAGAAAAGGCACCTAAGAAAAAGAAAGAAAAAGCTAGCGGACTGAATGAATTAAAACCTTTTAGATTTTTAAAAGATGAACGGTTTATTAAGTCGCTCGGACTTCTTTTTATTTTTTCAGCGATCTTTCTTTTGCTCTCGGGGATATCATTTTTAGTGACTTGGCAGGGCGATCAAAGTTTGGTGAAAGAAATGAGTTGGGGAACTTTATTATTAAGTGAACCAGGCATTGCTGAAAACACATTAGGGATCTTAGGAGCATGGATAAGTTATCTATTTATTTATAAAGGATTTGGCTTAGCATCTTTTGCATTTGTTGTCATATTTCTTGCAATTGGAATTGTATTACTCACCAGCACAGAACCTATTCCCATCGCAGCTACATTGCGTTATAGTTTTTTTATTGGCATTTGGCTTTCATTGAGTTTAGGATTTTTATTTGGGAATCAACTTCCTGTCATTGCTGGCTCATTTGGTTATTTTGGGTCTTTATACCTAAGCAGTTTATTAGGTAGTGCAGGTGCTGGACTTTCCTTAGTATTATATGGATTAATATTCCTTGTAGCAGTTAATAATATCAAATTTTTTGAACCTAAAATAAAGGAAGAAAAGACAGAAAATCCGGCCCTCGACAACAGCGTTTCTGGATTGAATAACTCATCTGTTCAAGAGGAAGAGGAGACATTACCAGTGCTCAATGCAGATGATTTCATCTTAAAAACTGAAGAAATAAATCCGGAACCTGAAGTAGAACTTATTGAAGAAGAATTAGCGGAGGAAAAAACCGCTTTAGAAATTATTCCATCAGTGGAAGACGAAGAACTGGTAACTCCCATTGAATTAGCTTTCAATCAAGATGAAGCTGTAATCAATGAATTCACCGGTGAGGAGGAAGAAATGGCTCCAATTACTACAGGAAGTGGCTTGATTGTAGAAGTACAAGATATACAGGAAGAAGAAACCAAAGAAGAAGGAACTGTAAGGAAGGATCATTATGGCCTAGATGAACCTTACGACCCTACCTTGGATTTCAGCCATTATAAATATCCAGGCCTTGAATTATTGAATGACTATGGAGATAGCAAAGTAAAGGTAGAAACAGCTGAATTAAGTGAGAAAACTCGCATGATTGAAGACACCTTGAAAAACTATGGAATTGGTATCAAAAAGATTTCTGCAACCATCGGACCTACTGTAACCTTGTATGAAATTGTTCCTCAAGATGGAGTTCGTATAGCAAAAATCAAAAACTTAGAAGATGATATTGCTTTGAGCTTAGCTGCATTAGGAATTAGAATTATTGCTCCAATTCCTGGTAAAGGAACCATTGGTATAGAAGTTCCAAATCTAACTCCAGCAATGGTATCTATTCGATCTGTCATTGCATCACCTAAATTTGTTCATGCAGAAATGGATTTACCAATAGCATTTGGGAAAACCATATCTAATGAAGTGTTTGTGACTGATTTGGCCAAGATGCCACATTTATTGATGGCAGGCGCAACAGGGCAAGGTAAATCTGTTGGATTGAATGCCTTATTGGTTTCATTGCTCTATAAAAAGCATCCATCGCAAATAAAATTTGTTTTAGTAGATCCGAAAAAGGTTGAATTGAATATTTATAAAACCATTGAAAGGCATTTCCTTGCTAAAATCCCAGGTGACCAAGACGCCATTATAACTGATACCAAACTGGTTGTGCATACACTAAATAGTTTATGTAAGGAAATGGATGACAGGTATGATTTATTAAAGGATGCACAAGTAAGAAACTTAAAAGAGTACAATGCTAAATTTATTAGCAGAAGACTTCCACCAACAGATAAATACAAACACCGCTTCCTACCTTATATTGTAGTAGTAATAGATGAGTTGGCTGATTTAATGATGACAGCAGGAAAGGAAGTTGAATTACCTATTGCACGCCTAGCTCAGTTAGCACGTGCTATTGGAATTCACTTAATTTTAGCTACTCAGCGACCATCTGTAAATATTATTACTGGTACCATTAAAGCCAATTTTCCTGCACGAGTTGCTTTTAGAGTTTCACAAAAAATAGATTCTAGAACTATTCTCGATGCCAATGGAGCAGATCAATTAATAGGTAAAGGAGACATGTTGTTTAGTAATGGAAATGATTTAATTCGTTTACAATGTGCCTTTGTTGACACACCAGAAGTTGAAAAAATTACTGAGTTTATTGGCAGCCAAGGTGGACGAGAACCTTATCAATTACCATTGGTACAAACAGAAAACGAAGAAGGCAGTCATGAAGGATTTGACAGCAGCAACCGAGATGAGCTATTTGAGGACGCTGCAAGAATTATTGTAATGCATCAACAGGGCTCCACTTCATTACTGCAAAGAAAACTGAACTTAGGTTACAATAGAGCAGGTAGACTCATAGACCAATTGGAGAAAGCCGGTATTGTTGGACCATTTAAAGGCTCAAAAGCACGGGAGGTGTTGGTTCATAGTGAAGTTGATTTGGAAGAAATACTTAGAGCTATCCGTTAAACTATTTAAAACTAATTTTGTCTAAGATTAATAATACCTTAGAATTCGGCACTATTTATGTAATAATGAGATTATTCATTCTTTTTTTCGAATTCTTATAAAATATTTGCACTGTGAAAAAAATCGGAATCATCATTTTAATCCTTGCTTCATCTTATACGGGCATGTCTCAAGGAAAAGCCAATGAGGCAGAAAAACTTCTTGAAAGAATCAGTAAGCGATACAAAGCCTTTAAAACCATCAAAGCTGATTTTACTTATACCTTAGAAAATAAGCAAGAGAAAAGTCAGGAGAAACAAAAAGGACAGATTTTAATCAAAGGAAACAAATTCAGATTAGATATCGCCAACCAATTGATTATTTGCGACAACAAAACTGTTTGGACATTCAGCAGAGAAATCAATGAAGTGCAAATAAGTAACTATGATCCCAAAAAAGCTGCCATACGTTTAGATGATATTTTTACTATGTATGGAAAAGGTTTCTTATACAAGCAGATTGAAAGTAAAAAAGACGGAATTAAAGAAATGGTTTTGATTGAATTGACTCCTAAAGACAAAAAGAAAAACTATTTTAAAATCAAAGTTTGGGTTGATAAAACCAATCAAACTATTGTGAGTTCTCAGGTATTTGATAAAAACGGAAGCATACATACTTATACTGTAAACAACCAAGTACCGAACTTAATTTTTCAAGACAATCAATTTGTTTTTGATGTAAAGAAACATCCTGGATGTGAAGTTGTAGATTTAAGATAAACTGATTTGGCATTTCAAATAAAAAGGCTGAATTCTCAATGAGGATTCAGCCTTTTTATTTGAATATACTTGAATGAATTATTGAAAAGGAAAGAGTTAAAATCCTCCGCCTACATCAATTTTAACAGGGCTTTGTGGCTCAGTAGGTAATTCTTCAACAATACCCTTAATGGTTAATTGAACAGTACCATTGGTAGCATTAGAATATACGGTAATGCCTTTACCGAATTGGCCCTTATAAGTACCTGGATTATAAATGGCTTTTATCTTTGCCTTTTGACCAGGCATAATAGGTTCGCGAGGCCACTCAGGCGTAGTGCAACCGCAACCTGGTTGAACATTTGTAAGTACCAAAGGAACCTTTCCTTTATTGGTAAATACAAACTCATAAACAGCAGGCTTACCTTGATAAATTTTGCCAAAATCGTGAACTGTGGTTTCAAATTCAATCTCTGGTTTCAGCTCTTTTTTTGCAGGCTCTTGAGCATTAATGATTACTGAAGATAGTATCAATAGTAAAAATACTTGAATGGCTTTCATTGATTTTTTATTTCGAAAATAGTGAATAGGCATAAAAAAACCTGCACAAGTTTTGTGCAGGTTTGAATTTAGTATTTGAAAATTACTTTTGTTCAGCAGGCTTTACATCACCTTTTAAGTAAAGAATTACTGTTGAAGTTTTTGCATTACTCATTACTGTTACACTTTTAGTAAAAGGACCAGGAGCAGCTGCATTGTAAGTAGCTTTCACAAAACCTTTTTTACCAGGTTTGATTGGCTCTTTTGACCACTCAGGAGTAGTACAACCACAACTTGCTGAAGCATTGGTAATGATTAATGGAGTTTTACCTGTGTTTTCGAAAGTGAAAGTGTAAGTAGCCGGAGTTCCTTGAGGAATGTTTCCGAAATCATGGGTTTCTTTTTCGAATTTCACTTCTGCTTGGTTAGCAGATTGTGCATCAGGAGTTGTTGTAGTTTGAGCATTAGCTGCGAACATGCCGCCAATTGCAATTACTGCTGTTAAAATTAACTTTTTCATATTTGTTCTTTGTGTTTGTTTCTACGATGAGAGTGGCAATTTAAAGGTTGCAAAGCAAATAAAAACCATTTCCCAACAGAAATATTTTTAAATGTTAACTATCAAATCCTGTTCCAAAAATATCTTTGACTGATTTTTTTTCATAATTTAAACTTATAATATTTCCTTAAAACACTTGATTTAAGCTGTAAATCAACATACTTTAAGAGAATTACTATATTAAAAAAACAGAAAATATTTTTTTGGCTTTGTTTTTTTACATCATGTTTTTGAGGAAGCCTAAAAATAGTTTAGGTTTGAGCAATTAAGAGAACATACAAATGAGTAGTGCGGTAAATTCAGCAGACAACACTTCAAGTTATCAATCCATTGTTCTGGAGGATTACAGAATAGCCATTCAAAGTCGTTTGGCAAGTTTATTAGGTAGAAAAGAAGTTTTAACCGGAAAAGCAAAATTTGGAATATTTGGTGATGGTAAAGAATTACCACAAATAGCTATGGCCAAAGCTTTTAAAAATGGTGATTTTAGAAGTGGTTATTACCGAGACCAAACTTTTATGATGGCATCGGGATTGCTGAGTGTTCAGGAATTTTTCGCTCAATTGTATGCCCATACAGATGTAGAAGCTGAACCTGCAAGTGCTGGAAGAATGATGAATGGTCATTTTGGCACGCGCTTATTGGATGAAAATGGAGAATGGCAGGATTTGAAAAATAGGAAAAATTCATCTTCTGATATTTCCCCAACAGCTGGTCAAATGTTAAGACTAGTTGGGCTTGCTCAAGCATCAAAGTATTACAGACAAAATTGGGATATTATTGGTGAAAACCAATTTTCTGATAAAGGAAATGAAGTAGCTTGGGGAACCATTGGCAATGCCAGTTCAAGCGAAGGACATTTCTTTGAAGCCATTAATGCCGCTGGCGTTTTACAAGTTCCGATGGTAATTTCTGTTTGGGATGATCAATATGGAATTTCTGTTCCAGCAAAATATCAAACTACTAAAGAAAGCATTTCTGAAATCTTAAAAGGATTTCAAAGAGATGAGAATACAAATGGGTATGAAATTATTGTTGTAAAAGGCTGGGATTATCCTGAGTTGATTAAAGCCTATGATAAAGCTGGAAAAATTGCACGTGAACAACATGTACCTTGTTTAATTCATGTTACAGAATTAACCCAACCACAAGGCCATTCAACATCTGGTTCTCATGAAAGATACAAGAGCAAAGAAAGATTGGAATGGGAAATTGAAAACGATTGTATCAAGCGCTTCAAAGAATGGATTATAGAAAATAAACTTGCTACAAACGAACAGTTAGATGCAATAGAAAACGAAGCCAAAATCCATGTGAATGTATCGAGAAAAAATGCATGGGAAGCTTATATCAATCCTATTAAAAACGAAATTGATGCTTGTTGTAATTTGTTAAATCAATTGGCACAAACTTCTGCTAATGGAGCAAATATTGCTGCTATTTCAAGCGAATTAAAATCTATTTCTGAACCTATCAGAAAAGATATAGGAATGGCAATCAATAAGGCATTGAGATTGAGTTATGGAGAAGCTTTGCAAGAAAGAAGACAATTGATTCAATATAAAAATCAATTCTTAAATGAAAATGCTGAAAGATATAATTCAAATTTGTTTTCAAATTCAAATCAACGTCTCGAAAATATTGGAGAGAATAAACCAGTGTATTCAGAAGAAAGTAAAATGGTTGATGGAAGAGAATTACTTGTTGCATTCTTCGACCACATCCTTGAAAACGATCCTCGAGTATTAGCTTTTGGTGAAGACCTTGGTAAAATTGGAGACGTTAATCAAGGGTTTGCAGGACTTCAGGATAAATATGGAGAAAGCAGAGTTTCGGATACAGGAATCAGAGAACTAACCATTATTGGACAAGGATTAGGTGCATCATTAAGAGGCTTGAGACCCATCGCAGAAATTCAATACTTAGATTATTTGTTATACGGACTTCAACCCTTAAGTGATGATGTTGCAACATTACAATACAGAACCAAAGGCGGACAAAAAGCCCCATTAATAGTAAGAACAAGAGGTCATCGTTTAGAAGGTATTTGGCATTCTGGTTCACCAATAGGAATGATACTACATGCAATTAGAGGAATGCATGTTTGTGTTCCAAGAAACATGACGCAAGCAGCAGGCATGTACAAAACCTTGTTGCAAAGCGACGAACCTGCCTTGGTAATTGAATGTTTAAATGGATACCGATTAAAAGAAAGATTACCTGATAATATCGGCAATTATAATGTTCCATTAGGCATACCAGAAACTATTAAAGAAGGAAATGATTTAACGATTGTTTCTTATGGCTCTACCTTAAGAATTGTGCAAGATGCAGCCATCCAATTAGAAGAAATAGGAATCAGCTGCGAAATTATAGATGCACAAACCTTATTGCCTTTTGACATTCATCATCAAATTATTGAATCAATTAAAAAAACCAATAAACTATTGGTAGTTGATGAAGATGTACCTGGAGGTGCTAGTGCTTATATCTTACAGCAATTGTTAGAAGTACAAAATGCTTGGTCGGTATTGGATGCCAAACCTCAAACCTTAACAGCCAAAGCACATAGACCAGCATATGGAACAGACGGAGATTATTTCAGTAAACCATCTATTGAAGATGTATTTGAAAAAGTTCTGATGATGATGAATGAATACGACCCACAACAATATCCATCATTCTTATAAGTTAAAATTAAATACAAAAGAAAGGCTGCTTCAATTAGATTGGAGCAGCCTTTCTTTTGTTTGTAACTAGTGAAATTAGTCTTTGCTATTCTTTTTGGAGATATTCTCTCTCATGGTTTTTAATTCTTTTAAATCTTTCAACTCACATTTACACTTATCTGGAGAAGTTGTAACAAAATGCATGAGTTCACTATTAGCAGCACTAACAAAAAGTTTATTACACGACTTTTCATCTTTGGCATAATAGAAATACATGATACTATTATCTTGGTTCTTAATGGCAGCTTGAATATCTTCTATTTCAACTTCAGCATCAACTTCACCGCCATAAACATCCATAGGCTCTTCCTTGCCTTTTAGTTGTAATTGTTTGTTTTCAATTAATAATTTTTTGTCGAACAAATTGCTTTTATCTGAAGGATAATTAGCCATCATAGACCCTTCTGATAAATCACGATCTTTTTCAACTTGAACTGCATAATTAAAATAGTTGTTTAATAATTGAACTCCACGAATCATCTCAGTTTCCCAATCAGAGGTATCAATTTTATTATTACAGAAAGCATACGCAAGTAGATTTTCTTTTGTAGCTCTTTTCGAAAACTTATTCAAAATAGCCAAGCCATTGAAATCCTCTTCAGCACTTCCCAATTTTGATTTATTTTTTGAACCTTTTGCTTTACAAAAAATTAGAAATGCATAATTTCCTTTTCTGTATTTGGTCATTTCTTCATCAGAAGCAAAATCGAAAGCTGTGAAGCTCCAGTATTTTTCCATAGCAGCAGCTACAGAAGCATTGTATGCGCTATCATTGAACATCACCACAATGAGTTTAGAATCTTTGAATTTTTCTAAATCTTCTTTCTTCTTAAAGGTTCCAAATTGTGAAAATGCATTCAGGAACAAGAAAGAAAACA
>JBMLPO010000359.1:0-3950 GCA_049242065.1 Bacteroidia bacterium | reverse complement strand
ATGTTTTTAAAATTTTAAATAATTTATATTAAATAATAGAATGTGAATACGAATACCCAAACTAAATCTACAAAGTGCCAGTATAAACCTACTTTTTCAACCATTTCATAATGGCCTCTTTTATCGTAGGTTCCTGCCAATACATTGATGTAGATGATTACATTCAAAACTACACCTGAGAATACGTGGAATCCGTGGAAACCAGTTACAATAAAGAATAAAGCTGCAAATGATCTTGGACCAAATGGATTGTAATATAATCTAGCTCCTTCATGAATAAAAGTTGTCCATTCCCATGCTTGGCAACCTAAGAAAGCTGCACCACCAATAATGGTTAACAACATGTAATTGGCTACTTCTTTCTTTTGCATTCTATGACCAGCTTCAACAGCCAATACCATTGTAACTGAACTGAAAATCAAAATGAATGTCATTAAACTCACGAAGAACAATGGTAAGTGAATGCCATGAATGAATGGGAAGTGGTTAAATACCAATTCTGGAGCAGGCCAATGGTCTTGAACAAATAGACCAGCTTCCTTCATAGCTTCAACAAAGTTTTCTCCAACATGTGCCAATGGTTTTACTAATGTATTGGCGATTGGTTCTTGGTAGCTATACCTGATAAAGCCGTATGCAATTAATAATGATGAAAAAGTGAATGCATCTGAAAGTAGGAAAATCCACATCATTAATTTTCCATAACTTACGCTGAACGGAGATTTTCCGCCTCCCCAAGTTGATTTTTTTTCGGTACTTAATGTAGTTGTGTTAGCCATGTTTGAAACGGTTGCTTGGTTTTATAGGGTTATCTGTATAATGTTAAAAAAATGTATAAGTAAATCCAAAGGATTCCAATGAAATGCCAATAGGTATTACACATACTTAAAAATAGTGTTTCTGATGCATTGATTTTGTTTCTAAATGATTGAATCATCATTGCTAAAACAAAAAACAAACCACCTAAAACGTGAAATACATGCACTCCAGTTATTACATAAACAAAGGAGTTCGATGGATTTGAAAATGCGAAGTATACGTTATCTGAAATCAATTGCTGCCATCCGATATATTGAGTAAGGCAGAAAGTTATTCCTAAAACAAATGTAGTGATCAATAAAGTTTTAGAAGTAGATAGCTCATTCTTTTTAGCTTTCATTAATGAAAGTTGCATTGTAACAGAAGAAAGAATGATGATAAAAGTACTGTAAAGAAAACTTGATGGTAAATTAAATAGTTCCCAATTTCCTTCACCTCTTCTCACGATGTATGCAGAAGTAAATCCCGCAAATAACATCACGCTTGCTACAATTAGCAACCAAAGCACAGCCCTCTTTGGGTTGACTAAGTATTCAGGTTCACTAATTTGATTTGATTGAGTTGACATATTAAATTTTATCTATTAAGTAAGCAAGTTGTACCAAAGGTAAATAGATGAAAGAAGCAAACATTAGTTTCTTTGCATCTTTGATTTCACAAGACCTAAATAATTTGAAAGCATAATAGCTCAGCATGAGTCCGCCAAAGATTCCAACAAATCCTGATATCATACCTGAAATACCCATTTGTGCTGGTAACATACCAAATGGAATCAGTACTAAACTAAATGCAAGTGTTTGTAGAGCGGTTGATTTATCTCTTCCTGGATTAGAAGGCAACATTTTAAATCCAGCTCTTTTGTAATCATCATCTAAAATCCAAGCGATGCTCCAAAAGTGTGGAAACTGCCAAAAGAATTGAACTCCAAATAAAACCAATGCGAATACATCAATTTTACCAGTGTAAGCAACCCAACCTAACATAGTAGGAATAGCACCAGGGAATGCACCCACAAATACTGAAATAGGAGAGATTCTTTTAAGTGGTGTGTAGATGAAGGCATAAGAAATCAATGCAGCAAATGCGAGAATTCCAGAAATCTGATTTAAACAAAGTGCAATAATACTTACACCTACTACTCCTAAAATACCGCTGAATAATGAGGCTTCAAGAACTGACATTCTATTTGTAGCTACAGGACGATTGGCGGTTCTTAGCATTAATTTATCATAGTCCTTTTCAATTACTTGATTGATTCCATTCGCAGAACCGGTAACAAGGAATCCTCCTATTGCGAGCATAGTTAGTTCAAACCAGTTAATTGCTCCCCGGCTTGCTGTTAAATAGGTAATAACCGATGAAAATACAACCAATGATGTGAGTCTTACCTTCACCAATTGATTGTAATCACGGGCTTTCGACCTGATTAATTCTAAGCCATTTAATGCTTCAGAGTTATGTGCTATTGTTTTAACTTTCACTTTTTTACGCTTTTAAGCGATTTTTATTTTTGTTTTTGTAAACACTAGGATTGCAATGAAAATTTGTAATCCTGCTGTTAAACTACCTAAGGTAAGATGCAGACTTTGAAATTGACCAGGAAACCCAAGATTTGCAAGGATAGCGCCGGTAAATGCCTGCGTACACATTAATAGAATCAGAGCAAGCCCTGACTTATAAATGAGTTCATGTCGGTGGAATAATTTTCTATATTTATTAAATAAGATTACACTTACTAATAAATTTAAAATACTTAAACTCCTGTGGATATAGAACACAGGTTTCATGTTATCAATCCATAAATTCCTGTTATCTATTCTTAATGCCAATTCGTCAATTGTTTCTCTCACTTGAGTTCCACTTACTGTTTGAATAAGTGAAATGGTTAAGCTGAACCAAATCAATAGGCTAAGATTTTTATCTACTGCCAATTGGGTGATAAAGAATTGTTGGCTTTGTGTAATAGTAAAAATCAATAAAGCTACTATAACCAAAGCAATTAACATATGAATAGTTATCATCCAGGTAGCTAAATCAGTAGAAACAACTTTTGATCCTATCCATCCTTGAAATCCAACCAATACAAAAGCTAAGAAACTTAACCAAAATATTTTCTTATCAGACTTCAAATATGGATAAGCAAAAACTACTGTTAATAGTATTAGGAAACCAATAAGAACACCAATCAATCGATTGATGTATTCAGTCCAAGTTTTAAAAACATCAAAATCTGCAATTTCTTTTCCTGCTACTGCAAATTTGGTTTTATAATCATCTGGTAATTGGCTGATGTCTGTAGGAGGTACAAATTGTCCAAAACATTTTGGCCAATCGGGACAACCCATTCCACTTCCCGTGCTTCTAACTAAGCCACCAACAAAAATGAGAAAGAACACTGCGATGATGGTTGCAATACCAAATCGTCTGAATCTGATGATATAATTTGAATCAGGGTTCAATGTTTTTTTATTTGTTGGTCGGGGTTTGAAACCCGACCAACATCATTAATTAATGAGCTACTTCAGCAGTATTAACCTGATGAGATTTTGTAAAACTTGGTTCAGGTAAACCTACTGGTTCATCTAATGGATCAACTTGATCTTTATCTGGAACATTTTGAGGAATGAAATCTTCATCATGTCCAGGTTTGCTATAATCATATGCCCAACGATAAACGTGTGGAATTTCACCAGGCCAGTTACCATGTAAGTGTTCAACTGGAGCTGTCCATTCAAGTGTATTTGATTTCCAAGGATTTTGAGGAGCACGTTTTCCTTTTAATGCTGAATAGAAGAAGTTGATTAAGAAAATAACTTGTGCTGCACCGCCTAATAAAGCTGCAATTGTTATGAATTGATTCATATCAATGAATACATTGAATTGATCATAAGCAGTATTTGCATAATATCTTCTTGGAACACCAGCTAATCCCATAAAGTGCATTGGGAAGAATACACAATATGCTGAAATTAAAGTCAACCAGAAGTGAATATGACCAGCTGTCTCATTCATCATTCTGCCGAACATTTTTGGGAACCAGTGGTAAATGCCACTCATCATACCGAAAATTGCTGCACTACCCATTACCAAGTGGAAGTGTGCTACAACGAAATAGGTATCGTGCAGGTTAA
>JBMLPO010000358.1:1408-3563 GCA_049242065.1 Bacteroidia bacterium | reverse complement strand
ACCTGCTTTAAAACTGGAATGATATTACCAACAGAATCTAAACGCAATAATAAAGGATACCACATTTGGGTTGAGGCACGATAGGCAGGTAAGCATACAAAAAATACTTTGGATTGCATTTGAATGCAATTGTCATAATAAACATTACCAGGCGATAATAAATCTGGAAATCCCTCCAATTTTTGTTCATTCAAAAAATCATTAAATAATTTTTCTTCATAAAAAGAATTGAGCAATCTTATTGTTTGAAAATTTTTATCTGCTAAAACAAATTTGATCTTAAAATTTTCTTCTAATTGAAACAAAAAAACATCCTCACCTATTGAATTAACAAGGGATAGAGGATATTGTATTGATTCCAGTAAAATCTTACTTTCATTATTTAAGTCAATTAACCTAATAAAGTCTACTCTTTCATTGGTTGTAAAATCTTCTACTTGTCCCCAAAACACCAATTCCCCTCTTTTATTTTTTAGAGGCATAAGATATTGTATTACCCGAATACTATCATTTGTGTTCTTTCTATACTGAAATGGAATAATATCGATACTATCTATAAAATAAGTATTTACTATTTCATTTGATTGGTAATTAAATTTTGAAAGACCAATCACGCTAATTCTCCAGTTAATAATATTGTTACTCCAAGAAATTAATTTGATTTCCTTGTTTATAGTGTCCAATCTTGAAATCCATAGGCCTTTACTCCATGGATATGTATAATTCATTTTAAGTGATAGATTTTTACCTGCTGTTGAGATAGTAGAAACATAACTCACACAAAATGTATCACTCAAACTAAAGTTTTCAAAAACCCCTGCAACAAATATTTTATCATCAACCCAATCTATAGTATAAGCTCGGTCGCTGGCTATTCTCTTATTTATTACAGGGGTTTTCCACAATAAATTTCCTAATGAATCAAGTTTAACTAAAAAACTCGTAAGCGGTAAAGGAGCAAATTCTGACTGAACCAATAAATAAATATTTTTATCCTTATCAACTTTTGTTGTAACTAATTTGCAATCTTCTCCTGGAATGCTAATTATACTTTCCCTTTCAACTACACCCTTATCATTTATGTAATTTACAACTTCACAATAACCCAAAGAATCTATATTTGAATCATATATAAACAGAACTTTTTCAAAATTTAATCGTACTAAACTCATTTCTGGCGTAGATGAAAACGTACCCTTTCCCATTAATGTTATTGCACTCACATCTTGCCCATAATGGATATAAGGAGAAGCAATTAAAAACAAAAAAGTGCAAAGTATTCTCATTTAATGTTTGATAATTAATTTTGTTTTTGAGAGTAATACATTAGTTGAGGAATCAACAAGAATACAAATATAAAAACCATCTAGCAAACTAGTAAGGTCAATATCCTCATTACTTACACTCTTTTCAAAAACCTTTTCTCCTATTGAGTTAAAAAGATTAAGATTTATTGACTTAACCTTTGGTAAACCATTGATTTTTACAAATCCATTACTTGGATTGGGTGAAATAAAAAATTCATCATTTGAAAAAACAGGAACATTTAACTTCTTTGATTCATTACATTGGATAAAAATAAAGTTAATAATCTATTCGCTAATTAAGCACCATGGAAAACGCAAAAAAGCTGCACAAGAACTTGGCATCTCAGAAAGAACCTTATACAGAAAAATTAAACATTATGACCTCGAAGATTAGAACTTGAATAAAACAAAAAGGGCCTGCATCAAATGATACAAGCCCTTTTTTTATGAAAAGTTATAATTACTTTTTAGACTTCAATTTACCAACGATATCTTCCAAAATTGGCTTCAATTGTTCTGCATTCTTGTAACCAACCATGATTTCTGAGGTTTTAGCCTTTGGATTCATGAATATAGTTGTTGGATAACCATTGATTTGGTTATTGCTAATTGCTTGCGCCAATTGCGGGCCTGTATAAGTCTTTCCTTCAAAATTATAAGTTACACCTTGTATCTCTGGATTGAACTTAATAGCAACAAAATCTTTTCCTACGATCTCTGCAATTTCAGGCTTAGCATAAGCATCTCTGTCCATACGTTTGCACCAGCCACACCAATCGGTATAAACATCTACCAACATGATTTTATTTTTCTTCTTGGCCAATTCATAGCCTTGATTAAAATCCATC
>JBMLPO010000358.1:0-1398 GCA_049242065.1 Bacteroidia bacterium | reverse complement strand
CATCCATTTAATTTCTTCTGAAGATTTCATGGAAGTAGCCATGATTGTTACCAAGGCCAAAACAACTAATTTTATTTTATGCATATTTCTTATGTTACAATTCCAGTGCCAAATTTGAATTCTATTTTACAAATTATATTGTAAAAAGGATTTAATCTGGATGAATACTCCAAAATTAATCAAAGTAATTCCTTAAAAATCCTTAAGAATTTAATTAAGCTTTTTCTGCCATCGATACAATTCGTCCCACTTCGTTATAAGCCCCATTGGCTAATTTCTCTCTAATTTCTACGAATGCTTTAATAGTCTCTTCCACATTTTCTAATGTATGAACTGCTGTAGGAATTAGACGCAATAAAATCATTCCTTTAGGAATAACTGGATATACAACTACAGAACAGAATATGCCATAATTCTCTCTCAAATCATGCACTACTGCAGTAGACTCTCCAACTGTTCCATGCATCATCACAGGAGTTACGCATGAATTGGTCCTTCCTAAATCAAAACCAACTGCTTTTAATCCACTTTGTAATGCATTTACTACCTTCCAAAGATTGTCTTTGAATTCAGGGTGATTTCTTATCAAATCAAGTCTCTTCAATGCACCAATCACAATTGGCATTGGAACTGATTTGGCATAAATTTGAGAACGCAAATTGTAACGAAGGAACTTCACAACCTGTTTATCTGCTGCAATAAATCCACCAATTAAGGCCATTGATTTAGCAAAAGTACCAAAGTAAATATCAATACCATCTTGGCAATTTTGCTCTTCACCTGTACCGGCACCAGTTTTACCTAAAGTACCAAATCCATGTGCATCGTCTACAAATAATCTGAATGAATATTTTGATTTCAATGCAACAATATCAGCTAAACGTCCTTGTGCACCTGTCATTCCAAATACACCTTCTGTAATAACCAAAATAGCTCCACCACTCTCTTCAGTCAATTTGGTAGCACGTTGCAATTGCTTCTCGAGGCTTTCCATATTGTTGTGCTCATAAACAAAACGTTTACCCATATGCAAACGAACACCATCAACTATACATGCATGTGATTCTGCATCATAAACAATTACATCATGTCTGTCTACCAATGCATCAATTGCAGAAACCATTCCTTGGTATCCATAATTTAATAAAACAGCATCTTCCTTAGATTCAAATGCAGCTAATTCTCTATCCAATTGTTCATGGTATACGCTATTACCACTCATCATTCTGGCTCCCATTGGATAAGCCAAACCAAATTTCTCTGCAGCTTCTGTATCAGCTTTTCTAACTTCTGGATGATTTGCTAAACCCAAGTAGTTGTTCAAACTCCAGTTCAACATTTCTTTACCACGAAAAGTCATTCTTGGACCAATTTCCCCTTCTAATTTTGGGAACATAT
>JBMLPO010000357.1:0-29637 GCA_049242065.1 Bacteroidia bacterium | reverse complement strand
TTATTCTTAAAGAAAACATGAAAAATCTAGGTCACCAAGGTGATGTAGTAGAAGTGAAAAATGGTTATGCTAACAATTTCTTATTCCCACGCGGATATGCTTTAATGGCAACTCCTGGAAATTTGAAAATGTTGGAAGAAAATAACCGTCAAGGTGCAATGAAGCGTGAGAAGTTAAAAGCTGATGCTTTAACTTTATCTGAGCAATTAAAAGATTTATCAATTACTGTAGGTATGAAAGCCGGCGCTAATGGTAAAATCTTTGGTTCAGTAACTCCACTTCAAGTTTCGCAAGTATTAAAAACTAAAGGTTACGATATCGATAGACGTAAAATCGAAATTGGTGATGTAAAGGTTTTAGGTACTTATGAAGCTACTTTAAACTTACACCGTGATGTTGTTGTTAACATCTCTGTAGAAGTAGTTGGTGAGTAATTCAAGACTTTCCATAAATAAAAAAGCCGGATTTTAATCCGGCTTTTTTTATGCTCTCATGGCTAATTGCTTTTGTACATATTTTCCTAAAATATCAAATTCAAGGTTAACAATATTACCTTCTCTTAATTCATGAAAATTGGTGAATTCATAAGTATAAGGAATAATAGCAACTGAAAACCAATCATCCTTTGCTTCTACAACAGTTAAGCTTACTCCATTGATACAAATGCTTCCTTTGTCAACCAAAAGGCCTGCATGATGAGGATTGCTGATTTTGAATTTAAAATACCAACTTCCATCTGTTTCCCTGCGTTCAATACAAGTTCCAGTTTCATCTACATGACCTTGAACGATGTGTCCGTCGAATCTACCATTTGCAGCCATGCATCTTTCTAAATTTACCAATTGGCTTTCTTCTAATGATCCTAAATTGGTTTTATTAAGTGTTTCTTCAATAGCTGTTACTTTATGCATGTCTCCCTTTAATTCAACAATGGTTAGGCAAACACCATTGTGGGCTAGAGATTGGTCAATTTTTAGTTCGTGACTGATATTTGACTTAAACCAAAAATTGATATTTGAACCCGATTTTTCTTTTGAAATCAAGTTCCCTGTTGTTTCAATAATTCCTGTAAACACTTTTATCTTATTAATTGAATGCTACCTCTAATGGTTCTTTTTTTATCACCTTCTAAGTAACTTTCATACACATCACATATATAATAATAAACTCCTTCAGAGCAATCTACTTTGCTATTCATGTCTTTTCCATTCCAATTAATAGCAGGATTTTCTGTTTTAAATACTTCCTGTCCCCATCTATTATAAATAGTTAGGTCAACTTTGGTAATAAATCGATAAGGGAATGGCCTGAATTCGTTATTGTAATCATCTCCATTCGATGGAGTGAAAACATTCGGCAAAATGTAAAATGGACAATTATCAATGCACTTTTCATTTGCAAAACTACTTTCATTATTGAATGAATCAATTGCAGTTACAGCATAACAACCAGCTATAGTTAACTTGAGGTTTTCACGTTCATCGATATAAGATTTCTCGTTTGCAGATAATGTAGTCAGCAATTGCCAATTTTCTTTTTTGTTGTTCCTCCAGTATATTTTGTAAAACTGAACGTCATTGGTGCAGTTTGTTGGATAAGTCCAATTTAATATCACTTTTAAACTACTGAAGTCTTTGCATGGAGTGTCAATTTGTAAAATTGGAGCACATGGTTTTATGGTATCTAAAGGACTTCCACAAATTTCTTGGGAGAAGTTTCTAATGGTTTGTGGAATGAAGTTTGAATTATAATTGCCTAAAGTTTGTATTTTATAACAATAAGATAAGCCATTAATCAACCCTTTATCTATATAATTATTGCTGCTGGTAATTCCAATTGAATCGAATGAATTTAAGGTGTTTTTTCTATAGATAATGGCTTCTTTGTTGTTCCATGGAACATCTGGATTCCATGAAAGTCTGATACTTTTATCACTGTTGTAAATCCTCAAATAAACAGAAGCAGCAGCAATACTTTCTTCCATTAATTTTTCTTGGCCATTTTTGGTATAATAAAATATGACTTTATAGTTGTAGGTATTTTGTTGGGTGTTTAAAAGGCTATCTATTATTGATTCTTCTTTTAAATCAGCAAATCTTAAATAGGTTTTTGGAATTCCTATTGCTTGAAAATTAGTGGTTCCATATACAGTTCGAAACACTTGTGCCTTATAGGGTGGGGGGTATTGATCTACGGTATCAATTTCATTTGGATTGAGCCAATCAACCCTTATTTTTCCTTGGTCAATAGATGTTGATTCTACACTTACTTTGGTAATTACAGGCTTTGTTCTAAGAATCAAATCACAAACCTCATCACTTGCATAGCTTTCTGATTCTTCACTAAAAATAATATTCCCATTTTCACTTCTGGGAGGGTACATAGCTGTAATGAGGTAACAATATCTAACCAAAGGTGAAAGTCCTTTTCCAAATTGATTATCGAAATAAGTATTATTATTCAATCCTCTTGTTGTATCCAATAAAGTGTAGCCTGTATATGCAGGAACTCCAGTTTCACAAGCAGCATGTTTCCAATAGCTTGAATCTATTTTTCGATAGATTTTATAACCATAAGCCATTGCACAAGAGTCTTTATTCCAACTTAATCTAAACCCATTGCTATCTTGAACAATTTGAACATTTCTAGGAGCAGGAGCAATTACTTTAATATTCCAATAAGAGATATCGCTCAAAGGATCTAATGGATGATTATCTGTGGCCCTGAAGACCGCTTGGTGAGGGCGGTATCTAATGGCATTACAAGAAGGAGTCCAACTAAATTGTGTATTTACAGGTGACATTCCATAACCTGGATTTGGATTCATGGTAGCCGGTTTGTTGGTTTGCACAAATGGACCTCCATAAGATTGAACAGTGATGAATTGACCAGCATCTACATCTGTAGCAGTGATGGTTTTCCTTAATAATTGATTTACCTCTATGCAAGTATCTCTAACCAAGCTTAATTTGGGAGGATTATTGATGCAGTTATCATTGATAAAAATTTGCATATCTCTTACTACAAATCCAATCAAAACGCCTTTTCTAAATTCTTGAATTTTGATAGCAATATTATAAGGTCCTGAAATTTGTGGAGTAGACCATGTCACTTGTCCGTTTGTTTGATCTAATGCAAATGAGTCTGAAAAGAATGGTGTTGTATAATTCTCAACATCTTCACCTCTTCCTTTTTTTGGTGGTATCAAGGTAAAACTCAAACTGTCTCCATCAGGATCATAGGCAGCAGGATTGTGTTTAAACACTTTGAATTTACAACCAATATCAATTGGTGGAAGTAATAAAACTGGACTTTGATTGAATCCAAAACCTGCAACTATATTGAGATAAGATTCAACATAAAAAGCAATATCAACTGATTGTCCATTGTTAATATTTCTAATACCTGCAATACGGTTTTGGTCTAACATACTGATAAGGTATAAGCCTGGACCTGGGTAAGTATGTGTGGTTCTGTATATATTTTTTTTAATTAAGTTATTGGGGTCTGAGTTTACAATTTCACCAGAACCATTCACTCTTGCAACAGAGGAAATGGTCTTGTCCCCAAAGTCGATATCAATTTCTGGACGGTCGGCGCCGGTATTTCTAGGGTCAGTATAAGTAATGGCGGTAATTTCATAAATAGTTAATGAAATTTGCCTGTAGGTTATTTCACCTGCTCTGTAGTGTGTTGCCTCACTTTTGATGGATAACAACAAAAAGCAAATTGATAATATAAGAAAGCGAATTTTTATCAAAGCGAGTGATTTTAAGAGTAGACGCTAAAATACTATTTTTTGTTGCATGAAGAAGGAAAACTCATGTAAATAAATTGTTTCGTGACTAAAAACAGAAAAAGCCTGCTTGGGGCAGGCTTTTTCAAGAGATGTTTAAATTATTTTGAAGACATTTCAGCAACCAAATAATCGCGGTTCATTCTAGCGATATTGGTCAATGAAATTTCTTTAGGACATTCAGCACTGCAAGCTCCGGTATTGGTACAAGAACCAAATCCTTCAGCATCCATTTGTGCTACCATTTCCATAACACGTTGGTCTCTTTCAGGTTGACCTTGCGGAAGCAAAGCCAATTGTGAAACCTTAGCTGAAACGAACAACATTGCAGAAGCATTTTTACATGCTGCAACGCAGGCGCCACAACCAATACAAGCTGCTGCTGCAAAAGCTTCATCAGCATTTTCTTTAGAAATTGGCAAAGCATTAGCGTCTTGTGCATTACCAGTATTAACAGAGATAAATCCTCCTGCTGCAATAATTCTATCGAAGGCAGATCTATCAACTACTAAGTCTTTAATAACTGGAAAAGGTTTTGCTCTCCATGGCTCAACAACAATTGTTTCACCATCGTTAAAACTTCTCATGTGTAATTGACAAGTAGTAACTGCTTGTTTAGGACCATGTGGGCGACCATTGATAAACATGCTGCACATTCCACAAATACCTTCACGGCAATCATGGTCAAAAGCAACAGGATCTTTGCCCTCGGTAATTAATCTTTCATTTAATACGTCAAACATTTCAAGGAATGACATATCAGTAGAAACACCGCTCATCGGATAGGTTTCAAATCCACCTTTGTCTTTGCTATTGCGTTGTCTCCAAACTTTAAGAGTTACATTTATATGTTTTTCGCTCATAACTTTTTTATTTAAATGGGTGATTATTTGTAGCTTCTTTGAGCTATTTTGATGTTTTCGTAAACCAAATCTTCTTTGTGAAGTTCCCAGTTTCCTAGCTCTTTCATTTCCCAAGCTGCTACATATTTGTAGTTTTCGTCATCTCTCAATGCTTCGCCTTCCTCAGTTTGGTATTCTTCTCTAAAGTGTCCACCGCAACTTTCATTTCGTTTCAAAGCATCAAGACACATTAGTTCTCCTAATTCTAAGAAATCAGCTACACGGCCAGCCTTTTCCAATTCTGGGTTCATTTCATCTGCTGCACCAGTAACTCTTACATTTTTCCAGAATTCTTCTCTTAATGCTCTAATTTCTTCGATAGCTTTGGTTAAACCATCAGCATTACGTGCCATACCGCAATTGTTCCACATAATTAAACCTAACTTTTTATGGAAATAATCTACTGATTTGTTTCCTTTAATAGATAGGAATTTATTGATACGGTCCTCAACAGATTTTTCTGCCTCTACGAATGCAGGATGGTCTAATGAGATTGGCTTCACACTGATTTCTTTGTTTAAATATGCACCAATTGTATAAGGAATAACAAAGTATCCATCAGCTAATCCTTGCATCAATGCAGAAGCTCCTAATCTGTTTGCACCATGGTCTGAGAAGTTAGCTTCACCTAAAGCATATAAGCCTGGTACATTTGTCATTAAGTTATAATCTACCCACAGACCTCCCATTGTGTAGTGAACTGCTGGGTAAATCATCATAGGATTTTCATATGGATTTACTCCTGTGATTTGTTGATACATATCAAACAGGTTGCCATATTTTTCTTTGATTACTTCGTGACCTAAAGCTTTTAATTGTTCATCAGTAGGATTAGAAATACCTTTTTTAGTTGCCTCAATTTTTCCGTATTTATACTTCATATTGAAAGCGAAATCAAGGTAAACGGCTTCACCTGTTGCATTGACTCCATATCCAGCATCGCAACGCTCTTTAGCTGCACGACTGGCAACGTCTCTAGGAACTAAATTACCAAAAGCTGGGTATCTTCTTTCTAAATAGTAATCTCTGTCTTCCTCTTTAATTTGATTTGGATTGAGTTTACCTTCTCTGATAGCTTTCGCATCTTCCAATTTTTTTGGAACCCAAATTCTTCCATCATTTCTTAACGACTCAGACATCAAAGTCAATTTTGATTGATGATCGCCTGATACTGGAATACAAGTAGGATGGATTTGAGTAAAACATGGATTAGCGAACATGGCGCCTTTTTTATGAGCCTTCCATGCAGCAGTTACATTCGAACCCATTGCATTGGTAGATAGGAAGAATACGTTTCCGTATCCGCCTGTACATAATAAAACGGCATGTCCAAAATGTCTTTCTAATTTACCAGTTACCAAGTCTCTGGCTATAATTCCGCGACAAACGCCATCAATATTTACTACTTCAAGCATTTCATGACGAGCAAACATTTGTACTGCCCCCATTCCAACTTGTCTTTGTAAGCCGCTGTATGCACCTAATAATAATTGCTGACCAGTTTGGCCTGCAGCATAGAATGTTCTTTGAACTTGAGTTCCCCCAAACGAACGGTTAGATAATAAACCTCCGTATTCACGAGCAAATGGCACACCTGAAGCAACACTTTGGTCGATGATATTTGCACTTACCTCAGCTAAACGGTAAACGTTTGCTTCTCTTGCGCGGTAATCACCACCTTTAATGGTATCATAACACAAACGGTAAACTGAGTCGCCGTCGTTTTGGTAGTTCTTTGCTGCATTAATTCCGCCTTGTGCTGCAATACTGTGAGCACGACGAGCAGAATCTTGAAAACAAAATACTTTAACTTTATATCCAAGTTCCGCTAAAGTGGAAGCTGCTGAAGCACCGGCTAATCCGGATCCAACAACAATAATTTCCAAACTTCTTTTATTGGCTGGATTTACCAATGGAACAGTAGATCTGTACTTAGTCCATTTGGTTTCAAGATTACCTTCAGGGATTTTGGATTCTAATTTTGATGAGCTCATATTAAGAATTTAATTAATTACTTGAAAAAGAAATACAGAGGCATAGCCGCAAAACCAGCTGGAATTGCAATAGAGAAAATCCATAAGCCAATGAATTTAATCATTCCATTGTATTTACTATGATTTAGTCCAAAGGTTTGGAAAGCACTTTGGAATCCATGGTACAAATGGAAACTAACAGCCGCCATTGATACGATATAAATTAATACTAACCACCATTCTTTAAAGCCTTCTGCAACTTCAGCATATAAATCTTTTACTGTTGTTACTTTGAATTGACCTTCAGGTGAGCTAATAACCGATTCTTCGATTTTGTTGAATTGTTTGTAATCTGGAGGAGCTGGAACAAATTTGGTTTCTCCTGTTTCTATATTGGTATAGTAGTTAGCATAAGGAACATGTCCGAATTTGTATTCGAACCAAAAATCACTCATGTGAACAACAATGAATACCAATAAAATTGTACCTAATAAACCCATGTTTCTACTTGCCCAAGTGCTGTTTGATTTACCATTGTAAACGGCATACTGCACTGGTCTTGAGGCTTTATTTTGAAATACCAATCTAATACCTTGAACGGCATGTAGGATGATAGATAAATAAAGTAAGTAAGAAACAGTTTTAATTAGTGGATTGCTAGTCATGAAAACGGCATAGGTATTAAAAGCCATACCGAAATCTGATTTGAACAATTGAAGATTACCTACCATGTGTATAACAAGGAAGGAACATAAGAACAATCCGGTAAGACCCATAAAGAATTTCTTACCAAGAGATGATGAGAACATTTTGTTTACCCAATTCATTTTGTAGTGGTTTTTTCGATGCGTGCGAATTTATGAGGACTTAAGATTTATCAAAGATTTTAGTGCCATTTTTTTAATCACATTTCTTGTATTTATATTCATTCTAAATAACACTTGTTAGTTCTCTCCATTCAATAACTTACATTGTTTTAAAATGTTTGCGAGTGTTTGAGTGTAAGTTTAAATTTTACAAATGTGGATAAGCAGGTTTAATTTATCCCCAAAAACAATTGGTTTTAAGGTTTTTCTATTTGAAACTTTAAATTTGTATCACTAAAATCTAATTGCCTTGTACCGATTATTAAGGTCATTTCTGTTTCTATTACCTGCAGAAACCGCTCATCACTTCACTTTTGGGTTAATGAAATTCATTTTTAAAATCCCATTTGTTAAATTACTCATGTTGCAAACCTATAGAGTTGAAAGTTCTTTTGATTTTCTTGGAATTAAATTTCCTAATCGTGTTGGTTTGGCAGCAGGATTGGATAAAAACGCAGCTTATCTAGAAGAATTGGGTGCTTTGGGTTTTGGATTTATTGAAATTGGAACAGTCACTCCTTTACCTCAACCTGGTAATGATTTGCCAAGATTATTCAGATTGAAAAAAGATGAATGTTTAATCAATAGAATGGGATTTAATAATGATGGTGTAGAAGCAGTTGCTGAACGTTTAAAAAATAGACCCAAAGGTTTAATTGTTGGCGGAAATATTGGTAAAAATAAAATTACGCCAAATGAAAAAGCAGTCAATGACTATTTAATTTGTTTTGAACGCTTATACAATTTGGTTGATTATTTTGTGGTGAATGTGAGTTCGCCAAATACTCCTAACTTAAGGGAATTACAAGACAAAAAGCCGTTGATGGAGATTTTAAGCCGATTGATTGAGTCGAGGAATGGCTTTATAAAAAAAGACTTCCCTCATAAACCTATCTTGCTTAAGATTGCTCCTGATTTGAGCAATGAACAATTAGATGATGTAATTGCCATTGTAAATGAAACAGGAATTGAAGGAATTGTTGCTACCAATACTACCATAAGTAGGGAGGGATTAAAAACAGATTCTTCTATTGTTGAATCTATAGGAGCTGGAGGACTTAGTGGAAAAATATTATTGAATAGGTCTACAGAAGTAGTTGAGTATATCAATAAGAAAAGTGAAGGTAAAATTCCAATGATTGGAGTTGGTGGAATTTATAATGAGGAGGGAGCTATTCAGAAAGTAGATGCAGGAGCCGCTTTGGTTCAAGTGTATACCGGATTTATTTATGAAGGTCCCATTTTAGTTAAGAAAATAGCGAAAGCACTGAGGAAAAAAATTTAAATGAATTTAATAGAATTTACAGATTCAGCAATTGATGCCATTGGTTCATATAGAGCCAGTTTAAACATCCCTGATTCACACTATTTAAGAGTGGGCATTCGTCAGAAAAATGCACAAGACAAAGGTTTACTAATTGGCTTTGATGAAAAAGGTGAGAAAGATAAATTATCAGAAGTACAAGGAATTCCTGTTATTTATAATCCAGGTCAGGTATTCTTTTTTGCAGGTATGATCATTGATTTTACAGAACAGAACGGTCGAAAAGGTTTCAAATTCGTAGAAAAACAAAAGATTCAATAAGTCAATGACTTTAACAGAGAATGTAAAAATCGCCTTAGGGTCCATAAGAGGAAATATGTTAAGAGCTGTAATTACAGCGCTGATTATTTCTCTTGGAATCATGGCATTGGTAGGTATTCTTACGGCCATTGATGGAATGAAGTCGGCGATTAGTAACAATTTCTCTAGCATGGGAGCCAATACTTTTAATATTAAAAATAGAGGCCAAAGTGTAAGATTCAGCGGAAGTGGCAAATTTCCTAAGAAATATAAAATAATTAGCTTTAGAGATGCTCAGCAATTTGCAGAAGAATTCAGCTTTCCTTCTACTATTTCCCTAAGTGTAAATGCAAGTTTTGCTAGCACAGTGAAATTTGAAAGTAAAAAAACAGATCCCAATGTAATGGTAATGGGTGGTGATGTAAACTACCTGAATGTGGCCGGATACGAGGTTGAAAAGGGCAGGAACTTCTCTGAAAAAGAAATCAGTTCCGCAGAAAATGTAGTCTTGCTGGGAAGTGAAATCAAATCCAAATTATTTAAGTCTAAAAATCCTTTAGGTGAAAGTGTTTTTATTGGTGGTGCAAAATTTAGAGTTGTTGGTGTTCTAAAATCAAAGGGTGCTAGCATGGGTTTTGGAGGCGATAGACTTGTTATCGTTCCTATTAATAATGCTTACCAAACTTTTTCAATGCCCAACATGAGTACGGTTATTACAGTATTGGTAACAGATGTTTCTCAAATTGATTTGGCTATTGAAGAGGCAACTAGTTTATTCAGAAGAATCAGAAGATTACCCGTAACTGCTCAGAATAATTTTGAACTCTATAAATCAGATGCCATGGCGGAGGATTTAATAGGTAATTTGAAATATGTAACCATGGCTGCTACTGTTATTGGTTTTATTACCTTATTAGGTGCAGCTATTGGTTTAATGAATATCATGTTAGTTTCTGTAACAGAAAGAACGCGTGAAATTGGTATCAGAAAAGCTATTGGAGCCACTCAGTCTGCCATTAGACGACAATTTTTAATTGAAGCTATTGTCATTTGTCAAATCGGAGGAATTGGTGGAATTATTTTGGGAATAGGAATTGGGAATATTGTCTCATCTTTTGTTGGTGGAGGATTTATCATTCCTTGGTTATGGATCATTGGTGGTGTTATTTTGTGTTTATTGGTTGGTTTAATTAGCGGTATCTATCCAGCTATCAAAGCTTCTAAATTAGATCCAATAGAAGCACTCCGATTCGAATAATAATTTATTCATACATCCATTTTGATTTTTTTGTTGTCTTGGATTTATTAATTCCAATTCTATGAAAAGACAAATTACACTTTTTACTTTTTTGGCAGTCAGCATTTTATTTGCTGGAGATTTGTTTTCGAATTCAGATGGTGCCCTTAATTTAACGGGTGCTCCCGGTGAAGGTGACTGTTCGGCCTGTCATAGAAATAACCAAACTCCTGATCCAAATTCCAACATAGAAATTACTATTGATGGAAATCCAACTTTCTATGAACCGGGTAAAACTTATACCATTTATGTTCAAGCCAATTATCCCGGCTTACAAAGATTTGGTTTTGGTTTTTCGGTGCGTAAACCAGGTGTATCTTTTGTCTCTGAAGGTCAATTGTTGGCTATTCCAGATAGTGGAATAAGAGTTTCTGATTTCGTAACTCATTCTGCTATTAAAACATATGGGCAAGGGTCAAGGAAATGGGCCTTTCGCTGGAAAGCGCCAGAGACCAATGTGGGTGAGTTGAAGTTTTATGTGTCGGGAATAGCCTCTAACAATGATAACTCTGCAGATGGTGATTTTTTAATACAAGATTCACTGACTTTTAGTCCCCAACTTCCCAATAGTATTGAGGAAGAGGATGGATTGAATTTTGATATTTCACTAGTGCCGAATGAAAATACAATGTTTGCTAGCTTTGTTTTAGAAGAGTCTGAAAGGGTTCTCATTACTATGTACAATATGGAAGGCAGGCTTATGAAAGAACTATTCGATTCGAAACTAAATAGGGGCGACCAAATTCTGAAACTTAATTTCCCTGATC
The DNA here is from genome assembly GCA_049242065.1 of Bacteroidia bacterium. Classification (GTDB taxonomy): domain Bacteria; phylum Bacteroidota; class Bacteroidia; order UKL13-3; family UKL13-3; genus CAISCU01. The sequence goes on along the minus strand of JBMLPO010000357.1, from coordinate 18,472 downwards.
AGTTACCTGGAGGAATTTATACCATAGAAATTGATACCCCAACCAAAAAGGGTGTTAAAAAAATAGTAATTAGGTAAACTAAATTTGAGTTTTAGTTTACTTAAAGTTCATAAGTCTTTGTTATGAGCCTCTTCTGCGATTACCTTTGAGGTAATGCAAGAAATTAAAAGATTGTTCCTTCGATTAGGATTTCTACTTTTACTTTATACTTTAGCACGACTCGTGTTTTTGTTACTCAACCCTGTTTTTATACAACATGGTTTCTCCTCTGTTTTATTGTCATTTTGGGTTGGGACTTGGTATGATTTTTCCGCTATCGTTTATTCAAATAGTTTTTACATTCTAATTGCTTTCATCTCTGTTTTTAAAACCAATCGCATTTTAGAGTTGCTTGCCAAATGGTATTTTGTTTTGGTGAATACTCTTTTTACTTTAATGAATTTGGTTGATTCGGCCTATTTCAAATTTTCCGGAAAAAGAAGTGGTGTTGATTTGTTGTCTGAATCTGGAGATTGGTTGCCTTTGTTAGGAACCTACCTTCGAGATTATTTTTATATTTTGTTGTTACTTTTACCCATTCCGTTTCTCCTCAATTTCATCTGGAATCAAACAATTGTTAATGAAAATAAACATAACAACCTATCCATCATCCCCAAAATTCTAATCGAAATCTTACTTCTTGGTTTATTTATTTTAGGTGCAAGAGGAGGTTGGGGCTTAACCCCATTAACAACTTTCGATGCATCTAAATTTGCTGGTCCCAATTTTATTCCATTAACTGTCAATACAGGGTTTAATATGATTATGACGGTTCAGCAGCAAGGACTTTCAGAAAAGAACTATTTTACAGAGCCTGAATTAAAGAAAATATACCAACCATTCCATAAAATCAATTCAAAACAAAGCAAGCATAAAAACATTGTTTTAATAGTAGTTGAAAGTTTAGGAAAAGAATACGTGGGTTTTTATCACTCCAATCAAATAGAATCTAAAACACCATTTTTAGATTCACTAATGGGGAAAAGTACTGTGTATTGGCATGCTTATGCAAATGGTAAAAGATCAATTGAAGGTTTACCAAGCATTATTGCTGCTATGCCCTCATTAATGAATACGGATTATCCAAGTAGTTATTATCTCTCAAATGAATTACACGGATTGGGATTTTATTTAGGAAGAGAATCCTATGATTGCTCATTTTATCATGGTGGAAGAAATGGTACTATGAGTTTTGATAATATTGTGGCTAGTACTTCCAATGGTCAGTATTTCGGAATGAATGAATACCCAGCTCAAGGCGACTTTGATGGTTCATGGGGAATTTATGATGATAAGTACTTGAACTATTATGCTGATGAATTAAATAAAAAAAGACAACCATTTTATTCAGGCATTTTTACTTTGTCTTCACATCATCCTTATCCTATTCCAAAAGAATTAAGTGGGTTGTTTAAAGAAGGTACTTTACCCATTCATAAAAGCATTAGGTATTTAGATTATTCATTATCTAAGTTTTTCGATAAAGCGAAAACGATGACCTGGTATCCAAATTCGGTATTCATTATTGTTGCAGATCATGCTGCAGAAAATGAAACAAGGTATTATCAATCAAATCAAGGGAAGTTTGAAATTCCGATAATAATTTTCGAGCCAGCAGTATCTTCTTATCGGGCAATCAATCAAACTATTTCACAAACAGATATAATGAGTTTGGCTTTAGAAGCATCTGGTTTTAATGGTCAAATTTTTGGATTTGGCTCCTATCCTGAAGATAGCTTTGCAGTTCAGTTTCATGATGGTTATTATCAATGTATACAATACCCATTTGTTTTACATTTTGATGGGAAAGAGGTACTAGCATTTTATGATATGCAAGGAGATTCTTTATTGCAAAAGGATATTAAAAATACACAATATGCTCTCCCACAACAGGCACAATTATTACAAAAATTAAAAGCCTATTTACAACAATATAGCAATAGGCTCATCAAAAATCAAACTCATTTAGACTGAGGAACCAGTATCTTCAGTGAATTTGGATTCATAACAAATTTTAAAGTCTTACCCATTTTAATTGGTTCTCCATCCACATTTACGATGCCTTCAGAATTTCTATGAATTGTAAATTCGGTGCATTTAAATCGATGAAGATAGGGTAGGTTTCTTTTTGATTTTAATAATAATGAAAGAGCAATATCTGGCATTCTCCACAAGGGAAATGGCTTTACTATGGCAATGTCAAAAAGGCCATCATTCAATTTTGCTTCAGGTGCAATAAAAGCATTGTTTCCAAACTGAGGACCATTGCAAACACAAATCATAAAAGCTTCAGTGCTAAAGCTATGATGCTTATTACTTTCAACGCTATAGCTTTCTGTTTGATAAGATCTTAATTCATTCCAAATTATTTTAGCATAAGTTTTTAATCCCCTTGTTGTGGAATCGGCAAATAATCCGCCAACATGGGCATCAAATCCTACACCTGCGATATTGCAAAAAAAGTGCTCGTTTACATAACCAGAATCAACTACCTTATAGTGTTGATTATTGATGATACGAAGCGAGTGCTCTAGTTTGCCATATAGCTTTAATTCACGTGCAAATCCATTTCCAGATCCAAATGGAATGATACCTAGAATAGAGTTACTTCCACTTACATATTTTGCTATATTATTAATGGTTCCATCACCACCCACTGCAACGATATAATCTAACTCATCCTTCACTGAAGATTTAGCTAATTCAATCGTATGTTCTTCAGATTGAGTAAATGAAATTTGTTTATCAAATACAACATCTGAAATCATTTGATTAATCATATCTGGAACATGTTTTTTAGACCGTCCACCAGACTTCGGATTAATGATAAAATGGATGCGTTTTTTCATGAGGAATAAATCTATTCTTTCAGGTGAAATTTGCTAATTGATATAATAATTGGAACTAATTTCATTTACTTAATAGCAGGCAAAGTCCCTTCAACTTCCGCTAGCGGCAAATGGATAATGAAGCTGCTTCCTTTTCCTGTTTCACTTTTCACTTGAATAGATCCATGGTTTTTTTCAATGAACTCTTTGCAGATAATTAGTCCTAAGCCAGTCCCTTTTTCTCCTGAAGTACCAGGCATGCTGGTGTTTTTAACAAGGCTAAATAGATTAGCTGTTTTGTTTTCATCCATGCCTATTCCCATGTCTTTTATCACAAGCTCTGCATAATTATTATTAGTTGCAAGGCTGATAAAAATTGAACTATTGGGGTTTGAATATTTGATGGCATTTGAGATAATATTTCTACAAATTGTTTTAACAGAACTCTCGTCTGCTAAAATTTGTATTGGTGAAACTTTTTCAAATACTATCTCAATATTTTTATTGATTGCTGTTCCTTTCAATAATTGAATACATTCATTTAATATTGAATTGAAATCACATTTAACAATTTGAAATGCTAATTCTCCTTTTTGCATCATTGCCCACTTGAGCAAATTGTCTAATAAGTCGAAGGTGCTTTTTGCTGAAGTTTTGATGTGTTTAATCAAATTCTTTTTATCCTCTTCATCCAATTCATCCTCCTCTTCGTCTATCATTTCTAAGCCTTTGTTGATATTGCCAATTGGACCTTTTAAATCATGAGCAATAATTGAAAAGAATTTATCTTTAGTTTCATTAGCTTTTTCTAATTCTATTTTTTGGTTATTGATGAGTTCTTTTTGGAATATACTCAATCGTGTAAATTTCCATACAAGGAAATTCACCATTACAGCAATGGTAGCAAAAGTGATTCCGTTCACTCTCAATGATAGAAGAAGATCTTCATTGTTCTGCATCATACCCATTGCATAATAATAATAGATAAAGGTTATGAAATGATACAATATAGAGGCAAATGGAGGGAGTAATGAAATAACTGGAACTGCTATACTTACAAGTAAATAGGGCGTATTATTTGCTGAAATACGTTGGTCAATGGCTACAATTGTGACAGACAATAACAGATATACAAACACAATTGCATGCTGTAAGATTTGAGAAATTAAACCGGGTTTATTTCCTTTTTTTACAATTGAATATGCGACAATTCCGAAAATTAAACTTGCAAAGAAGCCAATAATGTGACTTAGGAATATTCCTTGTTTCCAGAGTAAAACATTGTTTGAAACCAATTCTTCAGTTGGTCTGAAACTGTAAATATGAAGTGCATGAATAAAACAAACAGGAATACTGATATAGAATATTCTTTGTATATTATTCCTGTTAATTTCTTGATTAACACTTAAAGGAAAGTCTGGTGTTTTGAATAAGTTTTTCAATTCTCATCAAAGTTAATACTAAATGTATTCATCCACTTAAAACAATTTGTTCTTATAAGACGGTCCAATACCTAAGTGTTTATATGCTTTGTCTGTAACTTCTCTTCCTCTTGGAGTTCGAACCATAAATCCTTCTTGAATTAAATAAGGTTCATATACTTCTTCAATAGTTCCTGCATCCTCGCCAATAGCAGTAGCAATGGTTGTTAAACCTACAGGGCCGCCTTTAAATTTATCGATAATGGTTTTTAATATTCTGGTATCCATTTCGTCTAAACCTTCTTCATCTACATTTAATGCATCTAAAGCAAATTGTGCAATATCAAGATTAATTGTTCCATCGCCTTTGATCTGAGCAAAATCGCGGGTTCTACGAAGAAGTGCATTCCCAATACGAGGGGTACCTCTGCTTCTTCTTGCTATTTCAAATGCCGCTTCTTCATCAATAAGCGAGTTTAAAATATCAGCTGAACGGCCAATAATTGTTTTCATTAAGGCTTTGTCATAATATTCTAATCTGGCATTGATACCAAAACGAGCTCTTAATGGTGCAGTCAACAGTCCTGATCTAGTAGTAGCTCCAATTAATGTAAATGGAGCCACCTCTATTTGAATACTTCTTGCATTGGGACCACTATCAATCATGATATCAATGCGGTAATCCTCCATTGCTGAATATAAAAATTCTTCAACTACTGCACTCAATCTGTGAATTTCATCAATAAATAATACATCACCGAATTCTAAATTGGTTAATAGACCAGCTAAATCCCCTGGTTTTTCTAATACTGGGCCACTCGTTGTTTTGATATTTGCACCAAGTTCATTGGCAATAATATGAGCCAAAGTTGTCTTCCCTAGTCCAGGAGGGCCGTGTAATAACACATGGTCTAAAGCTTCTTTTCTTTGTTTAGCGGCTTGAACAAATACATGTAAATTGGCCAAAGTTTTTTCCTGACCTGTAAAATCATCAAAGGTTTTAGGTCTTAATACGCGCTCAATATCCTTATCGGTATTACTGAGTTGGCTTTCTTCAGGGTCTAAGTTTGGGTTCCTCACTCTGCGAACTTAATGATATTTGCTTTGAATCTAAACTATTTAAATTGAATCCTTGAATAGCTGTTTGATTGGTCTTTCCAATTCATTTTTAATAGGTAAAGTCCTGACTCCTGCTTTTCTATTTCTATGAATCGATTGATTTCAGCTTGAGTAATAACTTGAATTAGTTTTCCATTGATGGCCATGAGTTCTATTGATTCAGGAAGCACTTGATTAAATTGGATTGTTAGGCTTTGCTCAGCAGGATTTGGAAAACATTTAAATGAAGAGTTTTGATTGTTTACTTCATTTAAATCACTTGTTAATATCACTATTTGGGCTGAATCAATATGGCTTTTATCACATTTCGTAACTTTTAGTTTTACTAAGTAATTCCCATTTTTTTCGTAGGTATGATTTACCTGAAAACCTGTATCAGTTTGTCCATCTCCAAAATCCCAAAAGTAGCTTGTAGCATTCAAAGAGTTATTGATAAAACTAACCGACTTTTTATCGATTTGAAAACCAAAGTCTGCTAATGGTAGAAGACTGTAATCAAACTTATAAATACTATCGAATAATCTCGATTTACAAGCTCTTTTTATTGGGTTTGTGATGGCTGTATCCATCTCATAATTATAAGAAATATCCAAAGGGTTTTTGCCAAACAAACTTGTATAAAATGAACAAGCTGCTGCATAAGAGCCCGCTAAATCTGGATGACTTTCATCAGATTGGTACAAATTAATTTCAGGATTGCTTTGGCGAATTTCATTCCATATAGCACCAACCGGACTTAACATCGCATGATTTTGTTGGGCCATCATTGTATATCGAAGATTCAATAAACTATCCATTCCTTGGTAGGTGCAAACTGGTGGCCAAAATGAACAATTCGATTGGTCCCCATTTTTTCTTCCCCATGTCATGTAGAAAATAGTTTTGGCGCAAGGACTGTAAACATGTATCAAACTATCTAAGTATTTTGCATAAGGAAAGACTTCCGACTCCACATCCTCTATTGGGAAGGAAGGAAGTTGACTTTGCTCTTGAAGCACCACTGCATCCCAATTGCCTTGCATGATTTTAGCAATAGAGTTTTGATTGGTGGAATGTGCCTTTAAAGTATAGCCTCCAATTAAGTTTTCATCAGTAATGATGGTATCATTCTCAAAAAACGCAATGTACTTTAAGATGATGGGAAGGTTGTTTACGTAAGTATAACTATTTCCTAAAAATAGCACCCTTTGTTTGGTTTTTATTTGAGCCAAACTACCAAAGGAAATAAATAGGCTGAATACAATGCAAATTAGAATCCTCTTTTCCATTGCTCTCTTGTTATTTTAAAAATGTAAACTTCTATATTTCTAAAATGGGCATTTGCAACATGCTTCATTCCATTGTTTAGGGCAACTTTTTGTGAGTTATAATTTCCAGGATGAATAATTGAGATAATTTCATCATAACTTAAAACATCAAATGTAAAATCTTTGAACATTCTAGCTGCTTCAGTTGCATAACCTTGGCCTCGAAACTCAGGAAGTAAATGATAACCAATTTCAATTTGCTGAACAGATTCTACTTCTTGAAGAAGCAAGCCTACCATTCCTATTTTTTGCTGCGTTTCTTTTGATATAATCCATTGTAAGCCAAATTGTTTGTTGGCATATCTCTCTAATTGTTTTTGAATCCATAGATTAGCTTTGTCTAGAGAATTTCCAGATTGATCAATCATTAAAAATCGAGTAGAATCCTCATTATCAAAGAAAGGAGCCCAGTCTTTTGCTTCTTCTGCTTGTAAAAATTTGGTGTATAAGCGCGTTGATTCTAAGTTTTCGGTATAAATCATGCAGCAATATCTAAAAAAAAGAGGAGATCTCAATCTTTCGTAATGTGAACTAAGGGCTTATCTTCGCAGCCATGTTTTTAAACGCAACAATATTTCAAACTCCGCCAACTTGGTTAATCGCACCATTTATATTTCTGCTTTTATCTATTGCTGTGATGCCTGTATTGTTTGCCAAATTCTGGCACCATTATTATAAATCAATCAGTGTTGGATTGGGTTTGTTAGTGATGGCATATTATATATTGATGTTAGATAATATGGTTTTGCCAATTGAATCTTTGGCAGAATATGTTTCTTTTATCAGTTTACTTACGATACTTTATGTGGCAAGTGGAGGTATTTATATTTTCGCTGATGTAGAGTCTAAGGTGTTTACCAATATGGTTTTTCTTTTGACAGCTGCTGTATTAACTAATTTTATTGGAACAACAGGAGCTTCAGTTTTATTAATCAGACCTTACCTTCGTTTGAATAGGTATAGAATCCAAGCCTATCATGTGGTGTTTTTTATTTTCATGGTATCAAATTTAGGTGGCTTACTAACTCCTATTGGTGACCCTCCTTTGTTTATGGGATTTTTAAAGGGTATTCCATTCAGCTGGACCATCATCCACCTTTTTCCGCAATGGTTATTGGCCAATTCCTTGCTGCTATTGGTGTTTTATTTCTTTGAGAAAAGAAATACAAAATTAGATGATGTAGATAATCCCAATACTTACTCCAATAAAATCATCATCAATGGTAAAAGAAATTTTGTTTGGTTGTTATTAGCAGTTGGGACCGTATTTTTAGATCCCAATATCATAGATGGCTTACCTGCTATTGAATTTCATGGGAGAAAATTATCATTTCTAAGAGAGTTGATTCAATTGAGTTCTGCATTTTTATGTTTTCGATTTGCAAGTAAAAATGCACTTAAAAGTAATGATTTCGATTTTGAGCCAATCAAAGAAGTCGCTTATTTATTTTTTGGAATCTTTTTATGCATGTTGCCTGCGCTTCAATTATTAGAGAGTTTTGCTCATGCCCAAAAAGATAGTTTAACATTAACACCTGGAATTATTTATTGGTTCAGTGGTTTGTTTTCTAGTGTATTGGATAATGCGCCTACTTATATCAATGTGCTTACCCTGATTTTATCGAGTTCTGGTTTTTCAATTAATATGATTGCTGATGTGCAACAATTTCTTGCAGTAGGAAATATTCATTTGCTAGAAGCGGTTTCTGTGGGCTCAGTATTTTTTGGTGCCATGACTTATATAGGTAATGGACCTAATCTGATGGTTAAATCTATTGCGGAGAATTCTGGAATAGAAATGCCTTCATTTGGAGCCTATATTTTTAAATATAGTTTTCCAGTTTTATTACCGATTTTATTTATAGTTTATATCGTATTTTTTGCTTTTTAATATGCTGAACGGAAAAAAGATAGTTGTTGTATTGCCTGCTTATAATGCAGCTTTAACCTTAGAGAAAACATATAATGAAATCCCATTTGATATTGTGGATGAAGTCATTCTTGTGGATGATGCAAGTAAGGACAATACATCAGAATTGGGCAAGAACATTGGAATCAATCATGTTATCAAGCATGAAAAAAACAAAGGTTATGGAGGTAATCAAAAAACCTGTTATAACAAAGCAATAGAGCTAGGAGCTGATATTGTAATTATGTTGCACCCAGATTATCAGTATACGCCTAAACTCATTCACTCTATGAGTAGCATCATTGCTTATGATGTATACCCAGTTGTATTTGGTTCAAGAATTTTAGGAATGGGTGCATTAAAAGGAGGCATGCCTTTGTATAAGTTTATTTTCAATCGCATGTTAACGTTGTTCCAAAATATCATGATGAGCCAGAAGTTATCTGAATACCATACAGGCTATAGAGCATTTGATATCAAGGTGCTAAAAGCAGTTCCCTTTAATGATTGTAGTGATGATTTTGTTTTTGATAATGAAATCACCGCTCAGATATTTATGAAGGGATTTGAAATAGCAGAAGTAACTTGCCCAACCAAATATTTCCCAGAAGCCTCTTCTATCAATTTCAGAAGAAGCAGTATTTACGGATTAGGAGTTTTAAGAACTTCTATCATTTACCGATTACAAAAATGGGGTCTTGGAAATTTTCATATTTTTAAAAACTAAATCATCTTGAATACAACACCAGAATTAGGCAAATACCATGCCCTAAAAGTAAAAAATAAAATAGAGGAGGGCTGGGTATTACAGGCCGGAAACAGAATTGTTTTATTGCCTAATGAAGAAGCACCTGCAGGATTAAAAGTGGGTGAAATCATTACAGTTATTTTGTACCTCAATGCACAAAATGAAATGCTGGCAAGCACGGCACAAGCTAAGGGCATTGTGGGTGAAAATGTGTGGTTAAAGATTATCAAATCTTCTGAAATAGGTGCGTTTCTTGATTGGGGATTGCCTAAAGATTTATTCCTTCCAAGGTCTAAACAAGTAAGAGATCATGAGGATGGAGAAGAGGTATATGTGAAGATTTTTTATGATGAATTTAGTAATCGTATTGCTTGTTCTGAATTGTTTGAAGACTTATACAATAACAAGGGTCATCAACTGAAAGAAAAAGAAATGGTTGAGTTGGAATTGTTAAAGAAAACTGACCTGGGTTACCAAATGATTATCAATGGTAAACATTTAGGACTATTGTATTCCAATGAAGTATTTAAGCCCATCAAACCTGGTGAGCTAATTCAAGGTTATGTTAAAAAAATCAAAGAGAATGATTTAATCGACTTAGGATACGGTAAGCCTGGTTATTCTAAAGTAGGGGATGATTCTTATAAGATATATGGAATTTTAAAAGACCAAGGTGGTTTTCTTCCATACCATGATAAAACAGATGCAGACGTGATTTACCAGGTTTTTGGAATGAGTAAGAAGACTTTTAAAATGAGTATCGGCACCTTGTTTAAACAAAAGAAAATTGTGATAACCGATGAAGGGATTGAGTTGGTAAAAAAATCTTATCCAGATCAAAGAGATCGTCAATACAAAAAGTACTAATCTATTTCATAAAGCAAAAAAAATGCTGATTCAAATTCATGAATCAGCATTTTTTGTTTTTTATAGTTTATCTATTTTCTTTTAACAGCATCCAATGTGTTGAGTAATAAACCAACTCGGGTCATAGGTCCTACTCCACCTGGAACTGGAGTAATCCAGCTGCATTTTGGAGCTACATTGTCATAATCTACATCCCCCTTTAATACATAACCTTTTGGATTGGTTGTATCATCCACTCGAGTAATTCCAACATCAATTACAACAGCTCCTTCTTTTACCATATCGGCTTTGAGGTATTCTGGTATCCCAACAGCTGCAATAATAATATCAGCTTGTAAAGTATGTTTTTTGATATCTATTGTTCTGCTATGACAAACTGTAACTGTGCAATTTTTTTGTAGCATGAGTGCACTCATTGGCTTTCCTACAATATCACTTCTGCCAATAACAACGCAGTTTTTACCAGCTGTTTCTATTCCGTAATGTTCAAGAAGTTTAATGATTCCATAGGGAGTAGCCGGTAAAAATGCAGGTAAACCCTTAAACATCATTCCTACATTCATCGGGTGGAATCCATCAACATCTTTGTGGTAATCGATGGTTTCTGTTACTTTCTTTTCTGATATGTGTTTGGGTAATGGCAATTGGACAATCAAGCCATCTATTGCAGGGTTGTTATTGATTTTAATAACTTCTTGAAGTAATTCTTCTTCTGTAATTGAAGCATCAAATCTTAGAACACTGGAATCGAAACCAACCTCGGTGCAATCTTTTTCTTTAGCCGCTACATAAGTCATGCTGGCACCATCATTTCCTACCAATATTGCCGCTAAGTGAGGAGTTTTTTTACCAGCTGCTTTGAGTCTCTCAACCTCAGCTTTGATTTCTATTTTTAAACTTTTGGAAACTTGATTTCCATTTAATACCTGCATGTTATATCTGTTTAATGAGAAAAATAGAAGACAAAAGAACTAAGATAAATTGAAATAAAAACTAGAAAAATCAAGATTTAACTCAGCTTTTCATCTTGATTTTTCTAGGTGATATTTTATTAATCTAGCTTTAAAACTGCCATGAATGCTGATTGCGGAATTTCAACCGAACCAACTTGTTTCATTCGTTTTTTACCTTCTTTTTGTTTTTCTAATAATTTACGCTTACGACTGATATCTCCTCCGTAACATTTTGCAGTTACATCTTTTCTTAGAGCTCTGATGGTCTCACGCGCAATTACTTTGGTTCCGATAGAGGCTTGAACAGGAATTTCAAACTGATGACGAGGAATTAAATCTTTCAGTTTTTCACAAATTCTTTTACCCCAATCATATGCTCTATCTCTATGAATGATGGCTGATAGCGCATCAACAGTATCTTTATTTAATAAAATATCGAGTTTAACTAAATCACCTTCTATGTATCCAATTGGATGGTAATCGAAGGAAGCATAACCCCTTGAAATACTTTTAAGTTTATCGAAGAAGTCGAATACCACTTCAGCTAATGGCATGTCGAATTTCATTTCAACACGATCCGTTGTTAGGTAATTCTGGGTTTTTAATATTCCTCTTTTTCCCATACATAAGCCCATGATGGCTCCAACATATTCTGTGGTTGTAATGATTTGTGCTGAGATAAAGGGTTCTTCAATCCTGTCAATGAAATTAGGCTCAGGCAATTCAAATGGGTTGTTTACAATGAGCTTTTCTCCTTTATTGGTATAGCAATGGTAACTTACGTTTGGAACAGTTGTGATAACTGTCATACCAAACTCACGCTCCAATCTTTCTTGGATAATTTCCATGTGTAGCATGCCAAGGAATCCACAACGAAATCCAAAGCCCAATGCTGCAGATGTTTCAGGTTCAAAGGTTAAGGATGCATCGTTAAGTTGAAGTTTATACATACTTTCTCTTAACTCTTCAAAATCCTCAGTATCTACTGGATAAATTCCTGCAAATACCATTGGTTTTACATCTTCAAATCCTTTTACAATATCAGTAGTTGGATTCAATGCATTGGTAATGGTATCACCAACTTTTACTTCACGCGCTTCTTTAATTCCTGAAATGATATATCCTACATCCCCAGCTCTCACTTCATCTCTCGGACTCATTTCCATTCTCAAGATACCTACTTCATCAGCAAGGTATTCCTTTCCAGTTGCAACAAATTTTACTTTATCACCTTTTTTGATAACACCATCATAAACCCTGAAATAGGCTATAATTCCTCTGAATGAATTGAATACTGAGTCGAAAATTAATGCCTTTAATGGCGCGTTGATATTTCCTTTAGGAGCAGGAATACGTTCAACAATCGCTCTTAAAATCTCGTGAACTCCGGCGCCAGTTTTACCCGATGCTTTTAAGATTGATTCCCTCTCACAACCAATTAAATCAACTATTTGGTCACTTACTTCTTCTGGCATGGAATGAGGCAAGTCAATTTTATTTAGAATTGGAATAATCTCTAAGCCTTGGTCAATTGCTAAATACAAATTGCTGATGGTTTGGGCTTCAATACCTTGTGAAGAATCTACAATCAACAAAGCGCCATCGCAGGCTGCTATGGAACGAGATACTTCATAAGAAAAGTCAACGTGACCAGGAGTGTCGATGAGGTTTAAGATGTATTTCTTTCCATCCAATAAGTAATCCATCTGAATCGCATGACTTTTGATGGTAATTCCTCTTTCACGCTCCAAGTCCATATCATCAAGCAATTGAGCTTGCATGTCTCTTTTGCTGATAGTTTGAGTATATTCCAATAATCTGTCTGCCAAAGTACTTTTACCGTGGTCGATATGGGCAATGATGCAAAAATTTCTAATATGGTCCATTGCCGCGAAAATAGGCTTTTTGTTTCAATTATTGAGAGATAATTGGCCTAAGTGAACATTTGACGAAACAAATTAGATGATTGATATTCAGGTGAAAATTGACAAGAAACAAAAAAGCCTGATTGAGATGAACAATCAGGCTTTGATTTATTTGGTAAATCTAGGGTCGGTTTCCATCACATGACCACAATTTTTACAAGTTCTCAAATCTTCATTTGCGTAATAATCTTTGAATCTTGGCAAGAAATCATCCTCAATATTTGAAAGCTCAAAATAGGTTTCATGCAGTTTATGGTTACACTTGTCGCAAAACCACAATAAGCCATCTTTATATCCTTTTCCTTTTCTTACTCTTTCAATGACTAGTCCAATTGAACCTTCAGACCTTCCAGGTGAATGAGGCACACCGCCCGGACACAAAAACATATCACCAGGTCCTAATGGAATATCTACCGGTTTTCCGTCCTCCTGAATTCTCACATTGATATGACCTTCCAATTGATAAAACAGTTCTTCAGTTTCATTATAATGATAGTCTTTTCTGGCATTTGGGCCACCTACTATCATAACGATATAATCTGTTCCTTCTGGATATAGGTTTTTATTAGCAACAGGTGGTTTTAATAAATGGCGATTTTCATCAATCCATTTTTGCAGGTTAAAAGGTTTGCGAATCATATCTTGATTTTTAAAGCAAATTAATACTTCTTGAGTCTTTGTCAAATGATTTTGAACAAACCTTTTAAATAAGCATTTTAAGTTGATGAAATCGGTTCTTTCAAAAGCCTCTGAATGAATAGACTATTGCTCCATTTAAAGGATAGATTTTTCTAAAAATTTATACCTGATTTCTTCCAAAATTAAAGGATCGTCAATTGTTGAAGGTATGCTGTAAGGTTTTGCATCAGCCATTTGTCTCATCACTTTCCTTAAAATTTTTCCACTTCTTGTTTTAGGTAATCTTTTTACTTGCATTGCAGTTTTGAAATAAGAAATAGCTCCAATTTTATCTCTTACTAAATTGCATAATTCTGTTTCTAATACATCTTCTAAATCATCAAAACCATCTTTTAAGACAACCATTCCAATGGGACGTTGACCGCGAAGTTCATCTGTTATCCCTATTACCGCACACTCAGCAACAGCAGGATGTGAGGCCAATATTTCCTCCATTTCACCAGTGCTTAATCTATGACCGCTTACATTGATTACATCATCAATTCTACCCATAATATAATAATAGTTGTCGGCATCTTTTAGGCCACCATCACCAGATATATAATAACCATCGAAGGTGTTTAAATAGGTGGATTTGAAACCTTCGTTATTATTCCATAGAGTAGGTAAACATCCTGGAGGTAAGGGTAATTGTATGGCTACAAATCCTTCTTGTCCTGGACCAAGTGGCATTCCTTCTTCGTTTAAAATATCAATTTTAAAACCACAAACAGGCTTTCCTGCACTTCCCGATTTGGGTTCATCTCGGTCTATACCTGTCATGATGGCTAACATGGGCCAACCACTTTCTGTTTGCCACCAGTGGTCGATAACAGGCTTTTGTAGAAGATTTTTAATCCATTCAAAAGTGGGAGGGTCACATCTTTCACCTGCCAAGAACAATTGGCGGAGTGAGTGGAGTTGATATTGTGAAAAGAGTTGTCCATTTGAATCTTCTTTTTTTATGGCCCTAATTGCAGTTGGTGCAGTAAACATTACATTTACCTTGTGCGTTTCTGCAACTCGCCAGAATGCACCAGCATCAGGTGTTTTAATGGGTTTTCCTTCATATAACAAAGTCGTACAACCTTGTATCAATGGACCATAAACAATATAACTATGTCCAACTACCCAACCCACATCACTGGCTGCCCAAAATACTTCGCCAGGTTGTACATGGTAAATGTGGTCCATGCTAAACTTCATGGCCACTGCATGACCACCATTGTCTCTCACAATTCCTTTTGGCTTACCTGTTGTTCCCGATGTATATAAAACATATAAAGGATCTGTTCCTAATACCGGAACACAGTCAACTGCCTCCGATTGAAAAATTAAAGATTCAAAATCGACATCAAAGTCTGGTTTCATCTCTGGAAGAGCCATGCCCATAATAGCATGTCTTTGATAAATTAAACAATGATTTGGTTGATGTTGCGCTTCGTTGAGGGCTTGATCTAATAATGGTTTATAGGGTAGCACTTTATCAAACTCAATTCCATAAGAAGCACTGATAATTAATTTGGGTTTGGCATCATCAATTCTCAAAGCAAGTTCATGTGGTGCAAATCCTCCAAATACAACAGAATGAACTGCTCCCAGTCTTGCACAGGCTAACATAGCCATTACTGCCTGTGGGATCATAGGCATATATATTACTACTGTATCACCTTTTTCTATACCTAGTGATCTCATACCTCCAGCAAGTTTTGCTACTGTATTTCTGAGGTCTTTAAACGAATAATGTTTAATGGTTTTGGTAACAGGTGAATCATAAATTAAGGCAGTTTGATTCCCATGTCCTTTTTGAATATGATCGTCTAAAGCCAGGTAACAAGTGTTTAAAGTACCATCGGCAAACCATCTGTACAAACCCTCTTCATCTTGGTGCAAAGTGTTGGATGGGAATTTAAACCAGTGTAAGGCATTGGCTTGTTTATTCCAAAAGTGAACAGGGTGGTGTATACTCTCTTCATACATTAAATTGTAATCTTTGGTTTCCATAGTTTGAATTTTTATGAAAAGTTCGTGTTTCTGATTTTCCTATGCAGATAAATGTTGCTAATTTTGTATATCTTTCAGGTGATTTTTATCAGTAGCTCAATACCAGGAAAAGTAAAATGGATCAAACATTTAATCATATTGCTCCCAATGAAGTTTTTAAAGCCGCAAGAGCCAAACAATCGGAAAATATTTTCTTCAAAAAGGAATTAAAAAAGTATAGTTCAGAATTGATTGATGAAAAGGTACAGGCTTTGGTTTTACATTTTTATCAGTTAATTGATTGTACAAAATGTGCCAATTGTTGTAAGAACCTTGAACCAGGAATTGAAGACCATGAATTAGAAAAATTAGCAGAAAGGTACCACATGGATGTCATTGAATTCAGAAGGAATTATGTGGAGTTTGATGGAGATACTTTGTTTTTAAAAACAAAGCCTTGTATGTTTTTAGATGAAAATAAATGTGGCATCTATGAAGACCGTCCGCATGCTTGTGCATTGTATCCTCATTTAGAACAATCGCATTTTAAATACAAGAAAAATGTATGGTCGAATTATCAAATTTGTCCTATCGTTTATGAGGTAGTGGAGGGATTAAAAAAAGAACTCAATTTTGAAATGAAAAATAAAGAGTCAGAATCATCATCATAAAACAGATGACCTCAAATAAAAATGCCCATTGATTTCAATGGGCATTTTTATTTGTTTAATTTATTTGGAAGGAGGAATATCTTTTAGCCATTGATCTAGCCATTCAAAAAACACCCTTTGCCATAAGACACTATTTTGTGGTTTGGTTACCCAATGGTTTTCATCAGGAAAATAAAGGAATTTACTTGGTACTCCCATGGTTTGAGCGGCTGTAAAAGCCTCCATTCCTTGTGTAACTGGAACCCTAAAGTCTTTTTCGTTGTGAATGACTAAAATAGGGGTATTCCAATTTTGAACAAACTTGTGAGGAGAAGCATCAAAATTGTTGGGATGAGCTTGACTCCAATAAGGTCCTTTGTTATCGTTTTGAGCAAAGAACATTTCTTCTGTAGAACCATACCAGCTTTCCATATTGAACATGCCACAATGGGCAATAAAAGCTTTGAATTTTCTTTCATGATGACCAGCCAACCAATACACACTATAACCTCCGAAGCTAGCACCAACTGCACCTAGTTTTTCTTTATTTACATAAGGTTCTTTTGCAACAGCATCAATGGCACTCATATAATCATTCATACATTGACCACCATAATCACCTTGAATGGCATCATTCCATTCAGAACCAAAGCCAGGTAATCCTCTTCTATTTGGAGCAACTACTATATAACCATTTGCTGCCATCAATTGAAAGTTCCATCTATAACTAAATCCTTGAGATACCGGACTCTGTGGTCCTCCTTGGCAATACAATAATGTAGGATACTTTTTGCTTGCATCAAAATCTGGAGGATAAATAACCCAAGTTAAAATCTGCTTTCCATCAGTAGCTTTGATCCATCTTTTTTCAACTCTCCCCATTCTGGTGTTTTTCAGAATTTCTTGATTGGCAAAACTTATTTGTTTGTCATTCCCAGTTAACATATCCACTTGGAATACTTCAGCGGGCATTTCAATTCTTGTTTTTGTTCCCACCAATACTGGATTTTTACCATCCATAGCAAAATGCATTGAAGAGAAGTCTTGGTCTGCTTTGGTAAGTTGAGAGATATTAAATGGATTTTTTGATTTTGGATCATATATAAAGAAGTTCTTTGTTGCTTCTTTAACAGCAATGAATACCATTTTAGAAGCATCTATCCAATTAAACTCTTCAATAGTATAATCGAAATTAGAAGTTAATGTGACTACAGGTTCAACTGCCTCTATTTTACCCGATTTATCTTTAGGTTTAGCAGGTTTCAGATTGAAAATTTTGATATTGTTTTTATCACTTTCATAGCCTGGTTTTTTCATGCTTAACCAAGCAATTTTGCTACCATCAGGTGAGAATTGTGGTGCCCTGTCGTATCCACCATTTCTGAATGAAACATTAAAAGTGCTTTTATCTTTTAATGTATAAATATAAATATCACTATTTGTGGAGTAAGCAGCTTGTGTTCCTGTTTCTTTTTTACATGAATAAGCTAACATACTTCCATCTTTACTCCATGCATAATCATCATCACCTCCATGTGGTTGCAAAGGACAATCAAACTTTTCGCCAGCCATAATATCAATAGGAGTACCACTTACCTTGCCATTTTCAAGAGAAACAATAAAGATGTGACTGTATTTAAAATCATGCCAAGCATCCCAATGTCTATACATCAAACCATCAATAATTCTACCGCTAGACTTATCTAGATCTGGATAGAGATCCTTCACCTCATTGTCTAATTTTACATCTGCAGTAAAGGCTAGTTTTTTTCCATCTGGGGAATATTGATATCCATTGATTCCATCATTGACAAAGGTAATTTGGGTGATTTCACTTCCATCAGGATTCATTTCGAACAATTGGGTTCCTTTGTCGGTATTAGATAAAAATAAAATCTTTTTACCATCGGGTCTCCACCTGGCAGAATTGGCATTTTCTTTACTGGTACTAATGGCAATTTTTTGCTCACCATTTATATTGCTTTTGTAAATAATATTAGTGCTTTTGTTGGCTTTTACATCATAGGTTCTTACTCCATAGATGA
>JBMLPO010000356.1:0-3699 GCA_049242065.1 Bacteroidia bacterium | reverse complement strand
CTTCCATTTTCTTTTGCATTTCTTCTTGGCTGTATACATCAACCAAAGAAGCAGTGAAATGAATGATTTCTCCGCTACCTAAACTTTCAGGAGCAGGACTTCCAAAACTCTTTAAGTACAAAGAATCAGCATTCACAAAAAACTCCAAACTATCTCCTTTTTTCAATAAAGAAAATAAGCCTTTTAAAGTAGGTTCTTCAGCAGGAATATAGTAAGGCTTTCCTGATTCGTAACTGTTGAATAATACGGTGTCTTTTGTTTTTGCAATACCTTTCATGTTCAATAAAAGCATATCACCTTTAACAACGCCACGTGCGCTCTCATCTGTTTTGAAGATTTTGTATTCAATTAATCCATCTTCTGTTTTTTTGGTTTTGTTACATGCAGAAAGCAAAACCACTGCAGCCATCAAGGCAAGAATTGTTCTCATTTTTTATTTTTTATCAGTTTAAATATTCTAGAAATTCAGGTAATGCAGCTTTGAATTTTTGTTCAACCATCTCTATTGGATCTTGGCTTTCTCCACCAGCTGCATTAAAATGGCCACCACCATTGAAGTGTTTTCTGGCAAATGAATTCGCAGGGAATTTTGATTTCGACCTAAAACTCATTTTTCTTGATACGGAGCGATCGATTATCAATACAGACAATTCAATGCCACTGATCGATAATCCATAATTGACTAAACCTTCTGTGTCACCTGTAATAATTTGATAACGCTTTAATTCTTCTGCATTCACCACAATCAATGCTGTTTTGAATTCAGGTAGGATTTGAAGTTTTTCTGAAAGACAAAATCCAATAAAACGGGTTCTGCTTTCTGAGTAATTATCATAAATAGCTTCAAAAATGCGGTTAGGCTTTGCTCCTTTTTCCAACAATTTTGCTGCAACTCTATGTGTTGTAGGAGTAGTAGATCCGTGTTTGAATGATGCCGTATCTGTCATGATTCCTGCATACAAACAAGAAGCAAGATCAGCATCTACTAGTTCTACCTCATTCATTAATTCAATTAACCAAAAAACCAATTCACAGGTGCTCGATGCAGAGGTGGTCCATAACCGAAAGTCTTCAAATCCTTCAGGTTCTAAATGGTGGTCTATGAGTACTTTTTTTGAATCAGATTTTGCAACCAATTCCCCTAATTTATTGATTCTTTTTAAGGTATTAAAATCAAGACAAAAGATAATATCCGCAGCATCTACCAGCTCAGCAGATTTTTCTTCAAATGCTTCAAAGTTAATAACAGTATTTTCTCCTGGCATCCATTTCAGAAAATCGCCATAATCTGTAGGAGTAATTACCTGCGCTGGTATTTGAAGTGATTTTAAAAAGTGATACAAACCCAAAGAGGAGCCAAGTGCATCTGCATCAGGCTTGTGATGGGTGGTAATGATTACCTGTGGCCTCGGGTTGGCCAACAAAAGTGATTTGAGTTCTGTTATTTGGTTCAAAGCGGCTGCAAATATCTAATAATGAAAGATTTTATAACATTTATTTATTCAAAAAATCTAAAAATCTTCTCAATTACGAAAGTAAGCTGCATTTTCTTAGATTCAAAACCTAGCTAATTGCCTATTTTGCAACACCATGAATCCTTGGATTATTTTAATTTTAGCTGGTTTTTTTGAAGTGGGTTTTACTACTTGTTTAGGAAAAGCAAAGTCTGCTCTTGGATACCATTGGCATTTTTGGATGTTCGGATTTTTAGTTTGCCTGCTCCTTAGTATGTTTCTGCTTACCAAAGCCATTGAAAGCATTCCAATAGGAACCGCTTATGCAGTTTGGACGGGTATTGGAGCAGTAGGCTCTGTGGTTTTAGGTATTTTGCTGTTTGATGAACCCGCTGGCATGTGGCGTTTATTTTTTATTTTTACACTGATTGCCTCGATTGTAGGACTAAAATTTGTGAGCAATGGATAATAAAATCAAGGTCTTATTGCTATTCATATCTTGTTTTTTAATTACTACTTCTTGTAAAAGAAATCCAACAATAGAAGTTGATCCTCCGCCTGTTTTTATTTCAGATACTAAAATAAGAGCCTTAGATCTTTCTTTCTTGCCTCAGATGGAAGAGGCTGGTATGATTTATAAAGATGAAAATGGTAAAGCTGTAGATCTATTAGATTTAGTGAAGGCAGCAGGTGTAAATACCATACGCGTTAGAATTTGGCACCAACCTAAAAATCAACACAGCGGGTTGAATGAGGTGAAATTATTAGCGCAAAGAATCAAAGCTAAAAATTTGAAACTATGGCTCTGTATTCATTATTCTGATACGTGGGCTGATCCGGGCAATCAAGAAGCTCCTAAGGCTTGGTCTGGATTGTCTTTTCCTGTGTTTAAAGACAGTTTGGTGAATTATACCAAAATGCTCATGCGTGAACTTCAACCTAATTTGGTGCAAGCAGGTAACGAAATCAATGGCGGATTTTGCTGGGAAATTGCACGTTTTGATAATGGAAACAACTTTTTTGAATTATTAAACGCAGCGAATGTAGCTATCAAAGAAGTGAGTCCCAATGCCATTAGAATTGTGCATTACGCAGGAATTCAGGATGCAGGTTATTTCTTTCATGTGCTGAAATTAAAGTCGGTTGATTACGATTGGATTGGACTTTCTTATTACCCACTCTGGCATGGAAAAAGTCCAGATACTGCGGGCTTAATCATGGATCAACTTTTTTCTTCTTTTAATAAGCCTGTAATGATTGCAGAAACAGCTTATCCCTTTACTTTGGGTTGGAATGATTGGACGAATAATGTGGTTGGCGATAGTTCCCAATTAGTGGCTGGTTATCCTCCAACACTCGCAGGACAAAAAGATTTCTTGAATTATTTTGCAGATATCAGTCAAGGAGCAACGTATAAAAAAGGTTTTTGTTACTGGGGAGCAGAATGGGTTGCCTTCGATGGACCACAGTCTAAAAATGGCTCTACCTGGGAAAATCAGGCTTTGTTTGATTTTAATAATAAGGTAGTTCCAGCAATGGGAGCTTTTAAGAATAAGGGAATATAAGTTGTATTTCACAATTTCTACAATTCCTTGTGAGATATGTAACCAATTAAAAAAAATCCCCATTGCGTTTTATCACAAAGGGGATTTTTTTATTGTTGAATTTGGCCTAAGCGATTTCTTCTTTTTTCTTTTTCATGAAGCCAAGTGCCAATGCAACAATTAAAGCTCCATAAAGCAATCCTGAAGAGGCATAGGCAATTCTTTCGCCTGTAGCTACAATGCTTGGTTCGAACTTAAACTCAATATTGTGTTTTCCAGCAGGAATTGGTAAGGCCCTTAGAGTATAATCAGCTCTTACATGATCAACCAATTTTCCATCTATATAAGCATTCCAGCCTTTATCATAATAGATTTCAGAAAACACTGCTAATTGTGGTCCTGTGGTATTACTTTCATATACCAATTTATTGGGTTGGTATTTGGTTAGAATAATGCTTGAAAGACTGTCTTTGCTGAATGTAAATCCTTTTAAAGCAGGTTCAAATTTCTTGTCTATTACCGCAGTGGTTTTACTTTGGAAACCAGTTAATGCATTGATCTCTTCATCGGCGTTAGCTACCCATTTGATTTCATTTACAAACCAAGCATTTCCGTTATTGTAAGGATTTCTTTGCGCAAACTGACGTCCTGTTGAATCGCCAACAATAAAGTATTTTACATTTAACATATTGTAGGCTTCC
>JBMLPO010000355.1:0-1845 GCA_049242065.1 Bacteroidia bacterium | reverse complement strand
AACACTTCATGTTGTTCTCAGATGAGTTAATCACTTTAGATACTCAAGTGAAAGAGCCTACTCAAGAAGTAGATGAGAACTTCTTACATGTACGTAAAATTCTTAAAACTCCTCTATCAGATTTAGATTTGTCAGTAAGAGCTTATAATTGCTTAAAAGCTGCAGATATTAAATCATTGGCAGACTTGGTTGCTTACGATATCGCTGATTTGTTAAAATTCAGAAACTTCGGTAAGAAATCATTAAGTGAGCTTGAAGAATTGGTACGTGAAAAAGGATTAACTTTCGGTATTGATATTTCAAAGTATAAGTTGAACGAAGACTAGTTGAAAAACTGGTCAAGAACAGAAAATAAAGATGAGACACGGAAAAACATTCAATCACTTAGGCAGAACTGCTTCGCATAGAAAATCTTTACTTGCTAACATGGCTAGTTCATTGATTATCCATAAGCGTATTAGCACAACTTGCGCAAAAGCTAAAGAATTGCGTAAATATGTTGAGCCTCTAATCACTAAGGCTAAAGACGATAGCACACACTCACGTCGTATTGTATTTAGTTATTTAAAAAATAAAGAATCTGTATCAGAATTATTTGGCCCAGTTGCTCAAAAAATTGCTGATCGCCCAGGAGGTTATACTAGAGTTTTAAAGACCATGAACCGTAAAGGTGATAATGCTGAAATGGCAATTATCGAATTGGTTGACTTTAACGAAAACCTATTAGGTGAAAAATCTGCTAAGGCTGGTGCAGCTAAAAGAACCCGTCGTGGTAAAACTGCTAAAGCTAAAACTGAAACTACTTCAACTGAAGAGTCAGCTAGCTAAGATATCAAATATGAAAAGAAAGGCAATATCATTATGGTATTGCCTTTTTTGTTTTATATCTAAATATAATTTAACTCCTTTAAAATCTTCGCGGCTGTTCTTGATGCAGCACCTGCATTTAAATCCATCCAATCTTCCAATTTTTGATGCCTATTCGCAGCCTTTATTTTGTTTTTCATGAATTCATCCATCCATGATTCAAATTCATCTTTATTAGATACTTTCTCCGCTAATTTTAAATTGTATAATTGAATTGCTTCAGGGAATTTGTTGATTTTTGGCCCAAAGCAAACAGGGATTCCATATACTACTGCTTCCAATATATTGTGTAATCCTCCTTTTTTGAATCCTCCGCCTATCAATGCAAAATCCGCATATTGGTATAATGAACTCAATTTGCCAATACTATCTATTATTAAAACTTGGAAATTGAATAGCGTGTTTTCATCAATTCGACTATACAAAATTGAGCCAGGAATTAGTTCTTTTATTTTAATGATGTTTTGCTCATCAACAAAATGTGGAGCTATAATGCATTTTACTTCAGGATGTTTAGTTAAGTACTGTTTGATGATGCTTACTTCCTTTTTGTATGCACTTCCTATAATTAATAATGATTTGTCTCCTTTAAATTGAGATATCAAGTCTATCTCTTTCTTTGATTTTTTAGCTGTTAAAACTCTGTCTATTCTTGGGTCACCACTTACAAATTGGTTTTGTAATCCATGTAAAGCCAGTAAGTTGGCTGAGTCTTGATTTTGACACGCTATGACTTTGAAAGTGTGAAAAGTTTTTAGAAAATTTTCTCCCTGTTTCTTAAAGTAAATTTGATTACTTCTGAATACTGCGGCAATTAAAAAGCATGGAATTTTTTGTCGATGGAGTTCATTTAAATATTGAAGCCAGAAATCATATTTAACCCAAATTGCAAAATCGGGATTTAATTTTTGTATGAAAGAAACTGCTACTTCTCTTGATTCAAAGGGTAGATAAAAAGCAAAATCATTTAACTCATCT